>JAJOLG010000026.1 GCA_021129445.1 Candidatus Altimarinota bacterium
AACAAGAGATTCTTCGCGTTGCTTAGGATGACAAAAAAGATGCTTAAAATAATAACATAATATTACCAAAACCTAATGCAACATTTCCAAAAAAAATCAATTCCCATTCTTACGATATAAAATATTCTTTTTATTTGTCAATAAATCAATATCACTGATTATTTCCATTTCTTCAATTTTTTTTAAATTTTCAGGGTATTCTCAATAATTTTTTTTATAAGTTTCAATTGACCAAGTCAAAATTTTTTTGATTTCAGTATTTTTCTCAGAAATTTTTTTTTGTTCAAAAATTTTTGCTGGAATTGTTAACATTAAGAAAAAAAACACACTTATTCAGAGTGTTAAAAAAATTTTTTTATTATTTGGAAAATTTTTTTTGATAATTTTTTTCATTTTAATTATTATTCGGATTTGAAGAATCATTGATAACAATCATGTGGAATTTTTCATTCTGCAGCTAAATCTTCTGCATAATCAAACATTCTTACCATTCATTCAGATCTTCAAGAAAGCATTGCATTTCACATTTGACCCATATCTCATGTTCTAATGATGTTTCTTACAGCAGTATTTACAATTAAAACCTCAAATAATCAAATTCTTCATTTTCAATCAACTGTTTTTACAAGTCTTTGAGAAAGTACTCAAATTAAAGCATCGGCAAGTCTTGATTGAACTTGATCTTGTTCGTCGGAAGGATATGTTGAAACAAGTCTGGAAATTGTTTGTGCGGCTGATGATGTATGAAGTGTTGAAATTACTAAATGTCAAGTTTCTGCAAGGTGCATTGCGGCATTTATCGTCTCTTGATCTCTCATTTCTCAAATCATAATAATGTCTGGATCCTCACGAAGTGCAGCTTTTAGTGCATTATGAAAAGAATCTGTGTCTGTTCAAACTTCTCTTTGAGAAAAAATTGATTTATCATTTGTAAAAATAAATTCAATCGGATCTTCGATTGTCAAAATGTGCTCAACTCTTGTTTCATTTATAAATTGCAACATTGATTGCATTGAAGTTGATTTTCAAGATCAAGTTGGTCAAGTTACAAGTAAAAGTCATTGATTTTTTTTCAATAATTGTTTAATTGATTGAGGTATTCATAAATCTTCAATTTTCATCGCCTGAGATGCGATTTTTCTCAAAACTCATGCCATTTTTTTTCTTTTGTAAAATAAATTTACCCTAAAATTGACTCATGATGGATGTTCGTATGCACAATCCATTTCTTTTGTTTCTTTGTATCTTTCAATTATTTTTTTATCATTTCACATTAAAGTTGAAACATATTTTAGCATTGTTTTTTTGGACAATTGCTCAATTTCATTGATAAATTCGATACTTCAATTTATTCTCAATGCAACTTTTTCTCATGCTCAAAAATGTAAATCTGATGCTCAATTTTCAATCACTGCATCTAAAAGTTTATCAATTGTCAAATCGTCCTCTCATGAAATTCAAGTTTCAATTGTTTGGATTTCTTCTGTTTCAACTTCTTCTTTGGTGTTTGTCATTTCTTCTTTTTTACAATCTTTTTTTTCTTCAAGTTGGTCTTGAAAAATATTATTTTCTGGAATTTCAATTTTATCTTCTGGTTCTGATTTTTTTTCTTCTTCTTTTTCAGATTTTTGTTTTTTTGGTTTGTCCGATAAAACAACATTTTGGTTTAATGCTGCCATAAAATCGTCTTCAACAGTCTTTCATTTTGATCAATCAGAAACAACAGTTTTTGGGGCTGATGTGGTTTTTTCTTTTGGTTTTGAATCTGATTTTTTAGGAGTTTTTTCTTTTTTTACTTCATTTTTTATTTCATTTTTTTTATTTGAAATTTCCTCGTTTGGAGTAATATCGTCATCAAAACTAGTTTTTACTTTGTCAAAAAATCCCATAAAATTTAATTATTTTTTTTTATTACTTTACTTTTATTTTTTCAAAAATAAATATAAAAAATTTGCTTTATGCTTGGAAAAATTTATTTTTATGGAAAAATATTTTTTATGAGTTTTGAGAAAAATTTTTTAAAAGGCAAAAAAATTGCAATTGTTCACGATTTTCTTGTGAGGTTTTGATGAGCAGAAAGGCTTGTTCAGAATTTTTCAGAAAATTTTCCTGATGCAAAAATTTTTACACTTTTTTATGATGAAAAAAAAATTTGAAAATTTTTTCCGAAAGAAAAAATCATAACTTCTTCGCTTCAAAAATTTTATAATTTGAGTTTTTGAAAATACACTCATCTTTTTTGATTGATGCCAAAGGCAATTGAAGAGTTTGATTTTACTGGGTATGATGTGGTGATTTCTTCGTCGTCGGCATTTTCAAAATGAGTGATTACAAATCCTGAAACCTTTCATTTGTCGTATGTTCATGCACCGATGAGATATATTTGGGATTATTTTTTTAGGTATCCAGCCGAGAAAAAAATGTGATTTTTGAAAAAATTTTTTTTCGAAAAAATGGCTTCAAAAATGCGAGAATGGGATTTTGTGTCGGCTCAGAGGTCTGATAAAATTATTTGCCCATCAAAAGATGTTCAAAAAAGGATAAAAAAATTTTGGTGAAGAGACTCTGAAATTATTTTTCCCTTTGTTGAAATTGAAAAATTTTCGCCCCCGGTGGCGAATTCTGCAAGAAAAAATTTTCTTGTTGTCTCTCAATTAGTACCTTACAAAAAAATTGATCAAATTATTTTGGCATTTCAACAATTTTCAGAAAAATTTTCTGATGAAAAATTGATTATTGTTTGAGATTGACCGGAAAAAACAAGTTTGGAAAATTTGGCAAAAAAAGTTTTTTGAGAAAATTTTTGAAAAAATATTGAATTTGTCGGTGCGAAATTTTGAGACGATTTGGTAAAATTTTATCAATGAGCAAAATTATTTATTTTCGCTTGAATCGACGATTTTTGAATTACTCCGATTGAGTCAATGGCTTGTGGGGTGCCGGTTTTGGCGATTTGAAAGTGATGAGTTTTGGAAACTGTTGTTGAGTGAGAAACTTGATTTTTTTACGATGAGCAAAAAGTAGAAAAAATTTTGGAAAAATTATTTTTTTTGCAGGAAAAAAATTTTTTAGAGTGAGAAAAATTTTCAGAACTTCAAAAAAAATCTGTTGAACAAGCGAAAAAATTTTCAAAAAAGATTTTTGAAGAAAAAATTTTATCAGAGTTGAAAAAGATTTTTAGCATAAAAAAATAATTATTTTGACTTTTCAAGTGTTTTATTTTTGAAAATTCATTTTTTTATTTATTTTTTTTAAAAAAATTTTTTATGAAAAAAATATTAAAATCAAAGGCTTTTACATTGATTGAATTGATGATAGTTGTGGTGATTTTGTGAGTTTTGATGTCGACAATTTTACCGAAATTGACTTGATGACAGGCGAGATCGAGAGATTCTTGAAGGATGAGTGATTTGAGAAATATTGTTTCTGCTCTTAATGTTTATTATGATGATTATTGAGAATATCCATGAATGCAATGAAAATCATATTGTTTACCAGAAAGTTGAGATTCTACTGATGAGAAAACAGCATCTCATGTTTCATGAGTATTACAATCTTATTTACAAGAATGAAAAGTTCCGCAGGATATGAAAAGTAGTTCAAATTCAAAGCTTTGTAATGCTGATTGATTATGAAAATATTATTATGTTCCATTGATTTGGAATTGATTAGATAAAAACTCTTTTGTTCTTTGTGCAGATGTTGAGGATTATCATAATGCAAATATGTCTGTTGAAGATGATATAAATATTATTTGAACAGATGCAACAAATGCAGATTCTTTTGCTAAATATGCTTTAAAGCCTGATGACGATACAGTTGAAAAGTTTTATAAAACAGTTACAGAAAGAAAGTTTACAAAAGAATCGCCACATTGAGCATCTGATTCGGTTTATTGTATTTTGAGAAGTTTATAGTTTATTACAAAACCCTAAAAAAATATTTTTTCAAACTAATTTTTGAGAAAATATTTTTTTTTCGTGTAAAATATTTTGATTTCTAACTTAAAAAAATGAAAAAAATTTTGAAAATATTTTTATTATCGTGCTGATTATTTTTTTTGATGCAGTGAGTTTGATTTGCAAATACTGGTATTTCAAATAATGCAAGTAAATTTGATTTAAACACCTTATTTGTAAATAAAGCGGTTGTTAATTGAACAGATGTTTGAGAAGTAAAAGCAAAAAATGTTGATGAAATGGCCGCACTAATTGTAAAAATGATAACCTGATTGATTTGATGATTTGCTGTACTTGGGGTTGTTTTGGGAGGTTTTATGATTTTAACATCGTGATGAAGTGATAATGGTATGAATAAATGAAAAAAGATAATTATTTATTCTTTGGTGTGAATTGCGATGAGTTTGGTGTCTTATGCTTTGATTCAGTTGGTACAAATATTTTTATTTAGTTTTTAATTATGAGGATTTTTTTAGGAGTTTTTGTTGGTGTGGTGATGTGGTTTGATTTTGGGTTTACTGATGATTCTTTTTCTGTTTCATATCCAACTAAACCTATTAATGTAAAAGATTATCTTCCGTATAATAATACTGATTATTTTAATGAAAAAATCGATAAAACAGTTGATACTGCTATTAAAGAAAAAGCATTAAAACAACATTGACCAACTAATGAAAAAGCAGAGGTATTAAAAGAATTAAAAGAAAAAGAAAAAAATAAAACAATAACAGAAGAAGAGAAAAGGATATTATGAAATTATCGTAATTCAATGTCTGCAAGAGAATGTAAATCACAAGAATTAATTGCAACAGCTGTGAAATATTCTAGTAATCAAAAACCATTTTGTTATTTTACAAGAGCTGATTGATATTGATGTAAATCATGAATATGTAAAAATATTTGAGAAAATTGAACAACTTTACGGGTTTTTCCAGACTGAACAAGTGAAAAGCAATGAATTAATTTAATGCAATCCTTCCTTTCTGTAATTTTATGATATGTTATCAAATTCTGAGCAATGCTTGCAGTTCTTGCAATTGTCATTTGATGAATTCAGGTTTCTATGAATTGAGATTCTGATTGAGAATCACCAATTTGAAAAGATAAGATTATGTGATGAATCGCGGCTTTGGTGGTGTTATTTTTTACTGGGGTTATTTTGCATTTTATCAATCCTGGGTATTTTGTTTGGTAAAAATAGAATTTTTTATTTTGTAGATTTTTTTTTGCTTTCAAATAATTTTTTTTTCATAATTTAAAAAAATAATTTTTAAAAAAATGGAAAAAAATATAAATTTAGAACAAAAAAGAGTAGAAAATAAAAGTAAAGCTCTGCAAAAAATGCAAATTGTTGCAAAAGCGGTTTGAGTGCCGATTGAGACTTTGACGAAAAATAGGAAAAAGATGAATATTATTTTTTTGAATAATAATTCAGAAAAAGAAAATTTTACGAAAGAAATTTTAAACACAGCAATTACAGTTGAAAGTTCTGTAGAAAATGGAGTTTTAAGGTCAATTATTACTGTTCCTGATAATTATCAAGATGAAACTCCATGGTATTTTTGTTTTCAACTTGATAAAAAGTGAACAAAACAGGCGGTTTCGCCAACTTGGAATGTTTGAAAGAATGCAAAAGTGTTAATTTATGCATATTGTTTTGGAATGGAGACTGATGTTGTGCATTGAGATTGAAAAATTTACAATATTTGAGATAATTCAAGTTTGGAAATTTATGAATTTAATTTTAATATGTATGGCTCGTACATGAAGGTAAATAATGTTTTTAAGGCATATTTGTGAAAAAATGCATATTTTAAAAATCACTACGAATCGACAACTTGAAATCTTTGATATTGAAATACAAGGTGAGAGGTTTATTGTAATTGAGAAAATTCAAAAGCGGATTTTATCACAAAAAATAGGATTATGGATGGAGATGTTTCAAAATTGGATATAAAATTTTTCTTGAATTGAAAAAATTCATCTTGAATGATGCTTTCAAAATCCGTAACTTTTGAGTGATGAAAAAATTATTTTAAATGAACAATTGTTTGAGATTGAGACAACACATCTTGACATATTAATTGTAGTGAGGTTTCGATGTGAAAATGTGAAATTGAGACATTGCCGTGTTTAAAAGTTTTAAACCCAAGTGCGAGATTGACTCATGAGGCTGCGGTTTGAACACTTGAAAGGAAGTCGGTTGAGAACTTGATGATAAAATGATTTTCTGAGGATGAGGCGATAAATTTTTTGGTGAATGGGGTTTTGGATTAAAAAAATAATAAATTTTATGAAAAAAATAAAAAATTTCTTCCAAAAAAAATTTTTTTTGGATGTAAAAAATAATTTAAAAAAATCTTTTAAAAATTTTCCAATTTCTTTTATTTCAATAATTTTAATTTTCTGAATTTTAGAATTTTTAGTTTTGAAGTGAAATTTTTTGTCGGAAAATTTGCAAAATATTTTATGAAAATTAATTTTAAGTTTAAGCATTGTTGCAATTTTGTGAGTTTGAATAAAATTTTTTTTGGAAGATAAAATGTGAATTTGTTTGTGAAAAAGTTGTAAGATAAAAAAGAAAATTATTTGATTTTCACCAATAATTTTTTGAATTTTGTTTTTCGTAAATTTTGAAGGAAGTTTGCTAAAAAACTTTTATTTTGAAGATTTTTTATATATTTTTATTTCAATTTTTTTAGCTGTTTGCTTTTTATTTGTATCAAAATTTTTAAAAATAAAAAAAATTGAAAACGGAAAAATGCTTGATTGAGAATACAAAAATTCTGAATATATCCATTTTTTAAATGGACAAATCGGAAAAATTTGAATTTCATTTTTGGCATGATTTATTTTGATGATATTGTGATTTATTGCTTTTTCTGCAATTTTTTCACTTTTTGATTTGTGAGATTTTTTAAATACATCAAAAGTTTTTTGATTTTGGTTGGTTTTTAGTTTTGGTTTTTTTGCACCGATTTATTTTTTGGTCAAAAATTCTGAAAAAAAATCCGAAAATTCACAAAATATTTTTTTTGAATTTTTAACTAAATTTTTATTTTTACCATCAATTTTTATTTATTTTATCATACTTTTTGCATATTCTGCAAAAATTTTATTAAATTTCCAAAATTGGCCGAATTGAGTAATTTCATGGTTAATAATTTTTTTCTCAACTTTTTGATACTTGGTTTATGCCGAAATTTTTCAACTTTCTGCAAAAAATAATTTTGCCAAAATTTTTAAGAAATTCTTTCCATTTGCGGTTTTATTGCAAATGCCGATGTTTTTTTATGCGATTTTTTTGAGAATAAATCAATACGATTGGACGATAAACAGATATTTACTCGTGGGTTTGTGATTGTATTTTACAGTTATTTCCCTGTATTTCATAATTTCAAAAAATAAAAAATTGGTAAATATTTTTTGGATTTTATTTTTATTTTTGTCTTTTATTTCGTTTTCTTGACCATTTTCTGTTTACAAATTTCCAGAAAATCAGCAGTTAAAAATTTTGGAAAAAAATTTAATTGAAGCGAAAATTTTACAAAATTGAAAAATTATTTTATCAAAAGAAGATGT
>JAJOLG010000045.1 GCA_021129445.1 Candidatus Altimarinota bacterium
GAAGGTCTTCCATTTTACAAATTTTTTTATGAAAATAAAATTTATGCTCAATTTTGATATGCAAATGACTTAATTTGAGAAATTAAAAAAACAAAAGACATTGAAAAAATAAAACACTTAACAGAAGAATTACAAAATTTAGAAATTTTTAAGAATGAACTAAATTGACATCCAAGAACAAAAACAGAATTTGATTTTTTTGAGTCAATTAAAGATTTAAAAGCAAAAATTAAAAGTTTTGAAAAATGATTAAGGGTTGGATGAAAAATTGATGAAAAAATGTTAAAAAATATTGAAGATTGAATTTCTGAAAAAATGAAATTTTCATCAAAAATTTATGAAAAATTTAAAAAATTTATTGATTTTAGATGGGGGATGTGAGAGAAAATTTTTTGACAAAAAAAAGAAAACCTCTCACCACAAGAAAAAATAAAATTACAAAAAATTTCTCAAATTGATAAAAAATTATTGTGATTAGAAGCAGAAAAATTTTTAAAACTTGAAGCAAAAAATTTTACTCCTGAAAAAATTTCTGAAATTTTAAAATGAAAATCTGAAAAATTTTTTGAAGCAGAAAAGAAAGCTGAAAAAGAAATTGTGTGAAAAATTGATGAAATTAAAAAATTTGCAAAAGAAAATAATTTAAACATAAAATCTCCTGAAATCCAAAAGAAAATTCAGAAATTAAATGATGAATTATCAAAAATTATTGAAAATAAAACAAAAATTTTTAAGAAAATAAATGAATTATTTTCTTGATTGCCTGAAAAATATCAAACACCTGAATTAATTTCTTCGATTAAAAAATTCAAAAATTGAACATTTTTGGTGAAAATTAAAGATTGAATAATTCAAAGATGAAAACTTGCTGTGATAATGTGAGCGGTAATGGTTTGAACAGATACATTTTTAAATCGTGAAAAAATCGCTGAAAATCCTGAACAAGAATTGGCAAAAATTTTACAAGATTTGTGACCGGACATGGTTCAGTTGTTGATTGATATTTTGCCATTTGTCTGAACTTGATCAAATTTTTATGCAGGTTTTACAGGAGAGGAGTCTTACACTTGAAAAGATGTTTCTTGATGATGGGAAAGAACTTCAAATTTCTTATTTTGAACGGCTTGATTGGTGATGGATACATTGACAATTACCGGAATTTGAGCAACAGTTTGAATACCTTGAAGAATTACACTTGCGGTATCAAAATTGTGATTGAAATGAAAAAAAGCAGAAGAAATGACAAAAGCCTTAAAACTTACAGTTGAAAAAATTTCAGCAATTGCAGAAAAAACATCTTGGATGGAAGTTGCTAAAAATTTTAAAAAAATTCTTTCTACAAAAAAATTTCAAGCTGAAAAAGTTGCAAATTATGCAACTTATTGATGAATGGCGACGATGATTTGATGAGGTGCGATGAATTATTATTATTCGCCAGATTGAAATATTGAAGTAAATAAAAAATTAGAAAATTAACAAAAACCATTTTTCAAAAAAAATGCAAGAAAAATCAATTTTAAAAATATTTTTTTTAAGTAAAATATTTTGATTTAAAAAATAAAAATAAAAATAAAAATTATGAAACCTGAATTAAATTTAATTAACGAAATGAGAGTTGAGAATATTTACAGAAAATTTAATAAAAAAAATAAAAATCATTTAAGACAAGCTTTTGATTTTGATATTTTAAATGAAGAATTTTCTGAGGACAGCAGAACAAATATTGTTCATTATTTTGAACAGATGAAAAAATAATTATTTTTCAATAATTATCACAAATTCTCATTTTGGGTTTTCGAATTTTTTTAAACATTCATCTGCATTTCAATAAAAAAATTCTTCAAATTTTTTCGTTAATTCACGAGAAACCAAAATTTTTTTCTCTTTTCAAAAAATTTTTTTTACTTGCTCAAATAATTTTTTAACACGATGGACAGATTCATAAAAAACCACCGTGTTTTTTTGATTTTCTAAAATTTCTCTCAAAAAAGATTCTCTTCATTTTTTTGCTGGAATAAATCACAAATATGTGAATTGATTTATTGGAAGTCAAGAGCCTTGAAGCGCTGTTAAAAATGCGGAACATCAAGGAATTGGCTCAATTTTTATTCATTCTTTCCTTGCTTTGCTTGTGATTTCGTAGGCCGGGTCTGAAATTCAAGGTGTTCAAGCATCGGAAATAATTGCAACAGATTTTCATTTTCGCAAGATTTCCATAATTTTTTCAACTTTTGAGTCGTTTGAGTATGAATGGAAAGAAATTAATTTTGATTTTTCTTCTCAATTTTCATCAATTTTTTTTGAAGAAATTTTAAGTTTTTGCAATAATAATCAAGAATGTCTTGTGTCTTCGCAAGCGATAAAATCAACATTTTTTAATGTTTTTATAGCTCTAAAAGTAATATCTTCAATATTTCAAATTGGTGTTGAAACGATATAAAGCATAAAAATTTATTAAAAAAGTGTGTAAACAAAAGGTGCGACAATACTTCACGGTGCGATTACGATTAAAACTCATAAAATTAAACTGAAAAAAAATATTGGTAAAAGCCAAAATTTTTTTCTTTTTTTTAAAAATTTCCAAAGTTCAGTAATTATTTCCATTTTTTTATTGTTAAAATAGTTTTCTTTCAAATTTAATTTCTTTTTCCATTAAATTTCAAATATTAAAAATTGTTTCTTCGTCAAACATTTTTCACATAATTTGTGCTCAAACTGGTAATTTTCAAGCCATTCAGACAGGAAGTGAAAGCGATGGAATTCAAACTAAATTTACTGGAACTGTAAAAATATCTTGCATGTACATTTCCAAATCGCTTCAAATTTCTCAAATTCAAAATGCAGGAGTTGGAGAAACCGGTGCAAAAATTGCATCAACTTCATTAAAAGCTTTATCGAATCACATTTTTATTAAATTTCTAACCTTTGCAGCTTTTTTGAAATATGCATCAATTGCAGAAGCTGAAAGTGTAAAAGTTCACATCATTATTGCCTTTTTCACCTCGTGTCAAAAACCTTGCGTTCTTGAATTTAAATAAATTTCATCAAGAGTTTTTCATTCTACTTGAACTCAATATTTTATTCATTCATACTTTGAAAGATTTGAAGAAACCTCAGATTTTGCCAAAATATAATATGTATTAATTGCATATTTTAGCTCTGGAATTGAAACTTCAACAATTTCAGCTCATAAATTTTTTAAAATTTTTAGAGAATTTTCAAAAGAATTTTTTACATCTTGATTAAAATTTTCTCAATTTAAAATTTCAGAAAATTCTTTTATAACTCAAATTTTTTTTCATTTTATATCTTGATTTAGAGATTTTTGCAAATTTTCAACATAATTTTCATCTTCTAAATTTTTAATTTCAGTTTTCATCAAAGTTGAATCTTTTCAATCTTGTCAAGAAATCGCATCAAGTACAATCGCACAATCTTCAACAGATTTTGCAATTGGTCAAACTGTGTCAAATGATGATCAGTAAGAAATTACTCAAAATCTTGAAACTCTTCAATAAGTAGGTTTTAATCAAACAACCCCGCAGAATCAAGCTGGCTGGCGAATTGATCATCAAGTATCGGTTCAGATTGAAAAAACACACTCGTCAGAAGCCACAGAGCTTGCAGACCCTCACGAAGATCATCAAGTGACTTTTGACAAATCCCATGGATTTTTTGTTTCTTTTAATGCCGAATTTTCGCAAGACGATCACATCGCAAACTCATCTAAATTCACTTTTCAAAGACAATTTGAATTTTGTAATTTGTCAGAAACTGTCGCATTATAAGGTGGAACAAAATTTTCCAAAATTTTTGATCCAGCAGTTGTTTTTAATCATTTTGTACAAATTAAATCCTTCATTGAATATGGAATTCAAGTTAGAGGATTTGAAAAATCTCATTTTTCATCGATTTTTTTCGCTTGTTCAAGTGCTTTTTCTTTATTTAAAGTTAAAAAACTTCAAATTTCTCAATCTATTTTTTCTATTCTTTCAAAAAATTCTTCTGTTAATTTTTCAGAAGTAATCTCTCAATTTTTCAATTTTTTATTTAATTCTAAAATTTTTCATCTAAAATTTTCCATAATTTTTATTTTTTTTATAAATTTTTTATTTATTCAAAAAAAAATTTTTTCAGAGGCAAGAAAAAATTTATTTTTTATTAAAAAATTTTTTTGACATAAAAAAAAATTTTAATGAAATGAAAAAAAGAAAAAAATTATGTCAGAAAAAAAATATTCATCAAAAGATTATTGAACAAAAAATCAGCCAACTTGGTGTCCGTGATGTGGTGATTTTACAATTTTAAACTCATTAAAATGAGCTTTAAATAATTTACAAATCGCACCAGAAAAAACGGTTTTGGTGGCGTGAATTTGATGTGGTTCTTTGATGCCGTATTGGGTAAAAACCTATTGAATGTGTACCTTGCACGGTCGTTCAATCCCTGTTGCAAAATGAGTAAAATTGGCAAATAACGACTTGACAGTTATTGTAAATGCTGGTGATTGAGATAGTTTATGAATTTGACTTGGGCATTTTTCGCATTGCTTTAGAAGAAATTTAGATATTACAATTTTAATTGATAATAATTGAATTTATTGACTTACAAAATGACAAACTTCACCAACTTCTCAAAAATTAACATTTTCATCATCAACTCCATTTTGAAGCATTGAAACACCTGTAAATGGTCTCGCTCTTGCGACTTTGATGGGTGCAACTTTTGTTGCAAGGGGATTTACATGAGATCAAAAATGATTAACCGCAATTATTGAAGAAGCGATAAAACATAAATGAACAGCAGTAATTGATATTTTACAACCTTGTGTGACTTTTAATAAAGTTGAAACTTATGAATTTTATTTCGATAAAGTTGAAGATTTAGAGAAAAATACTTGAAAAAAAATAATTTCTTCGAGAGAGGAGGCTGTAAAAATTTTATCAACTCCGCAAGAAAAAATTCCTGTGTGAATTTTTTATAAAGAAGACTTGTCGACTTATGAAAATCAATGTTTTCAATTAGAAAAATGACCTTTGGTTTCACAAGATATTGAAAATATTGATGTTGAAAAAATTATGAAAAAATTTAGTTAAGTTTTATGAATTTTATAAAAAAAATTATCCTCGGAATTTTGGCATCGTCACTTTCAGTTTACGCAACAGTCTATTATTTTCCTGAATATTTAACAGTTGAATGATGATTGTATGCTTTTGCGATTATTTGAATAATTTTTTGAATTTTAAATTATTTTATTAAACCAATTTTAAAAATTATTTCATTGCCCTTAATATTTATTTCTGCTTGATTATTTACTTTTTTAATAAATTGAGCGGTAATTTATATGACTGAATATTTTATAAAATGAATGCCGAATTTATGAGTTGTTTTTCACATAAATTGATGATTTCTGTCATATATTATTGTTGCGATTGTTTTGTGAACAATAAATTATATCACACATTGGTTTGTGGATATAAAATAAAATTTTTTTGATTAAGAGAAAAAAAATTTATATATTTTAAAAAATAAAAAATAATTTTAAAAAAATGTCGAAAAAAAATAAAAAAAAACCTGATCTTAAAAAAATTTTAGAAAAGGAGATTAAAAAAATTTCAAAAAATTTAGAAAAAAAACCTTGAAATAAAAAAATTCCAAATAAATTAAATAAAAATCCTCAACAGCCAATGATTGTTTTATTACTGATTTCTTTGGTATTTTCTGCTTGATATACAATTTTTTGAGATAATTTGGTTGCAAATTATAATAAAGTTCCTGCAAAAGAGGTGGCTTTAAGTGAATTGCAAAAATTTTATAAAGATGATAAAATTAAAAAAATTACGATTGATGAAAGAAAAATTTCAGCAGTTTTAAAATCTGATGTTTCTGATGAAAAAATTGATACAAATTCAAATAATAAAATTTATTCTTACAAATTAGCAAATGAAAATATTGCTGATTTGTGATTTAATAACCAAAAAATTGATACAAAAGTTGAAGTTGTTGACACTTCTGCGAAATGATTTTGGAAAGATTTGCTACTTTCAATAATTCCGATAATTATTATTTTTGTAATTTTATCGATAATAATGAAAAGTTCGATGAAATGACTTGAATGAAGGATGAATTTTTGAAATAATAAGGCAAAAAAATTCGATAGAGAAAATTGATTGAAAACGAAATTTGATGATGTCGCCTGATGTGATGAATCAAAAACGGAATTAGTTGAAGTTGTAGATTTTTTGAAAAATCCAAAAAAATATGAAAAAATGGGTGCAAAAATCCCAAAATGAACACTTTTAGTTTGAAGCCCATGAACCTGAAAAACATTGCTTGCAAAAGCTGTTGCAGGTGAGGCGGGTGTGCCATTTTTCTCAATTTCATGATCAGAATTTGTGGAAATGTTTGTTTGAGTCTGAGCTTCAAGAGTGAGAGATTTGTTTAAAGATGCAAAAGATTGCGGAACTGCAATTATTTTTATCGATGAAATTGATGCAATTTGAAAACAAAGATGACAAGGTCTTTGATGATGACACGATGAAAGGGAGCAAACTTTAAATCAAATTCTAACAGAAATGGATTGATTTGAAACTTGACAAAATGTGATAGTTTTGGCTGCGACAAACAGACCAGAGATTTTAGACAAGGCACTTTTAAGACCTTGAAGATTTGACAGGCAAATTGTAATTGATAAACCAGATTTAAAAGCAAGAATTGAAATTTTAAAAGTTCATGCAAAATCTAAAAAATTAGCAAAAAATACAGATTTAGAAGAAGTTGCAAAAAAAACTCCGTGATTTACATGAGCAGAATTGTCAAATATTTTAAATGAAGCCGCGATTTTAGCAGCAAGATTTAAGAAAAAAGAAATTGAACAGCCAGAATTACTTGAAGCTGTTGAAAAAGTTATGATGTGACCAGAGAAAAAATCATCAGTTTTAACAGATAAAGAGAAAAAAATTACATCTTATCATGAAATTTGACATGCTTTAACTGCATTTTTTATGCCGTGAACGGACAAAGTTCATAAAATTTCAATTATTCCAAGATGAATGAGTTTGTGATCAACTTGGTATTTACCAAATGAAGAAAATAAACTTTACACAGAAACAAAATTTGCAGGTGAGTTAACATCGCTTTATGGTTGACATTTGGCGGAAAAAATCAAATTTTGAGAGGTTTCAACAGGTGCTTCAAATGACATCGAAAGAGCAACAAAAATTGCAAGAAGTATGGTGACTCAATATTGAATGTCTTCGCTTTGAGCAATTCAATGGGAAGCGAGAGATTGATGAGCTTACACTTGATCTGAGGCTTGAATTACAAAAAATCACTCAAATGAGTTTGCAAAAAAGATTGATGA
>JAJOLG010000030.1 GCA_021129445.1 Candidatus Altimarinota bacterium
AATGAAATCATGTTTATGTTTTAGCAACTGATACTTTAAAAAACTTTGAAAAAGAACTTAAATGATATGAATTATTGCACACAAGACTTTGAAAACAACTTGTTCAAGCATGATTAACTTATGATCCAATTTTTAATTATTTTGAAAATGAGAAAGAAAATTGAGCTTTTAAATTGGTTTTAGCAGATTTTGTGACAACTGACTCGTGAACTTGAATTGTTCATATTGCACCTGCATTTTGAGAAGACGATATGATGCTTTGAAAAAAAGAAAATTTGCCATTTATTCAGCATGTTTGAATGGATTGAAAATTTATTGAAAAAATTCAAAAAGATTTTTGAGATGAGTCCGTAAAAGATGCGAAAGATAATATGAAAATGGACAGAAAAATTGTTGAATTCTTAGAAAAACAAAACAAAATTTTTAACAAAAAAAATCTAAGACATAGCTATCCAACTTGTTGGAGATGCGACACTCCTCTTTTGAATTATGCGACAAAAACTTGGTTTATCGCAGTTGAAAAAGTAAAAGATAAACTTTTAAAAAATAACAAAAAAATCAACTGGACACCAAAACATTTACAAGAATGAAGATTTTGAAGATGGCTTGAATGAGCAAGAGATTGGGCAGTTTCGAGAAATAGATACTGGTGAACGCCTCTTCCAATTTGGAAAGATGAAGAATGACAAAATTTTGAATGTATTTGAAATATTGAGGAATTATATCAATTAAATAAAGATTTTTGAGACATTACAAAAATAGTTTTTATCAGACATTGAAGAACTGATTTTAATGAAAAATGATTGATGGATTACCAAGATAAGGCAAAATTAAATGAAGATTGAAAAAAACAAGCAAAAAAAATTGCAGAAATATTTTGAAATGAAAAAATTGAAAAAATTTTTTCTTCACCACTTTCAAGATGTGTGGAAACAATTTCTCCACTTGCAGAAAAAATTTGAGTTGAAATTGAAAAAATTGAAGAATTTTCTGAAATAAAATCTCCTGAATTGCAATGAAAAAAATTTTCTTGCAAAAATTATAAATGGGAAAATTGATATTGATGATGAGAAAAAATTTCTGAAAAATCTGAAAAAATTTCAAAGGAATTTAAAAAAATTTTAGATGAAAATAAATGAAAAACTATTGTAATTTGTTCACATTGAGACCCTCTTGTTTTGATGAGAAAATATTTAAAAGATTTTGATTATGATAAAGAAAAATATACTTGTTGAAAATATTTAGAAAATAATCCAAAATATCCAATTGAAAAAATGTTTGCAGTTGATTATGCATTATCAGAAACTTGAAAAGAAATCGATTTGCACAAACATTTCATGGATAAAATTAAAATCAAAAAAGATTGAAAAACTTTAACAAAAGTGGAAGAGGTTTTTGACTGCTGGTTTGAAAGTTGAGCAATGCCATATGCACAAAAACATTTTTTACACAATAAAGAACCAGATTTTAAATTTCCAGCAGATTTTATCGCTGAATGACTTGACCAAACAAGGTGATGGTTTTACACACTTCATGTAATTTCAACAATTTTATTCGACAAACCTGCATTTAAAAATGTAATTGTAAGCTGAATTGTTTTGGCAGAAGATTGAAAAAAAATGTCAAAAAGTCTTCAAAATTACCCAGATCCAAATTTGATGTTTGATAAATATTGAGCAGATGTAATCAGATTTTATTTGATGAATTCGCCAGTTGTTTATTGAGAAAATTTTAGATTTTCAGAAAAATGACTTGATGAAGTTATGAAATCTGTAATGCTACCACTTTGGAATTCTTATAGTTTTTTCACAATGTATGCGAATATCGATTGACTTGAAATTTGAAAAATTAATGAAAATAATTTAACAAACCTTGACAAATGGATTTTGTCAGAACTTGAACTTGCTCAAAAAAACATCACTGAAAACATGGATAATTACAGTCTTTCATGAGCAACAAAAATATTTTCAAAATTTTTCGATAATATCACAAATTGGTACATCAGAAGATCAAGAAAAAGATTTTGGTCAAAAGCATGATGACAAAATCAAGCTGATAAACAAATTGCATACGACACACTGCATTATGTTTTAGTTGAAACTTCAAAAATGCTTGCGCCATTTTGCCCATTTATTTCTGAAGAAATTTATAAAAACCTAACTGAAAATAATTGATCTTGAAAAAAATCTGTTCATTCAGAAGACTGGACAAAAATTTCAGAAAAATTTCTTGATGAAAAATTATCAGAAAAAATTGCAACAACTCAAAAAATTATTCAACTTTGACTTTGATTAAGAAAAAAATTAAAAATAAAAGTTAGACAACCTCTGCAAAAAATCAGAATTGCAATGCCAAAAATTGATATTTCTGATCAATTTAAAACAATTAAAGAAGAATTAAATGTTAAAGAATTAGAATTTTTGGAAGATACTTCGGAAATTGCAGAAATTGCAGTTTTACCAAATGCAAAAATTCTTTGACCAAGATTTTGAAAAAAAGTCCAAGAAATCATAAAAAATGCAAAATCTTGAAACTACAAAAAATTAGAAAATTGAAATGTTGAAGTTTGTTGAGAAAAGCTTTCTTCTGAAGAAATAGCGATTAGATATCAATGAAAAGATTGAAAAGAAGTTAGTGCAGAATGAGAAATTATTGTAAATTTTGACACTGAAATTTCAGAAGAATTAAAACTTGAATGACTCGCGAGAGATATTATTAGACAAGTTGCTGAGATGAGAAAAGAGGCAAATTACAATATTACAGACAGAATTATTTTGGAAATTTCTGATGAAAAAGTGAAGGAGAAATTTTGAGAAATTATCAACCAGGAAACACTTTCTGAATTTTGAAAAATTGAAAATACGGATTTAGAATGAGAAATTGAGGGGGTTAAATTGAAAATTTTTAAACAAAAATAAAAATTATCCCCGTGAAAATCGGGGGGTTTTCTTTATTTAAGTTTTATAAAATAATAAAAAAACAGAACAAAAAATTGTTCTGTTTTTTAAAATCCTACTTAAAATTCCCCAAAACATGCAAATGAATATGCATCACCTCCTGCCCTCATTTCTCTCACACATTAAAATTCATTTTACATCACTCCAAACCTAAATCCTTCGCAACTTTCGCTCAAACAAAGTGTAAATGCCCAACCAATTTTTCATCATCTTCCGACATATCAAAAATAGTCTTAATTTCTTTTTTTGGAATTACCAAAAAATGCACTTCATCTTGCGGATTTATATCTTTTATTGCAATACATAAATCGTCTTCGTAATATTTTTCAGCAGGAATTTCACCATCGATAATTTTTTTAAAAATTGTCATAAATGAAAAAATTATTTAATACTCAGATAAACTCAAAGCTCTTGAAAACCAAGTTGCCATTTCTCATCTTGTCACTTTTTTTTGTGGTAAAAAAATTCATTGAGGAAGTCAATTTTTTCAAATTTCTCATTCAAAAATTCAATATTCAAAGGCAGTATTTGCATATTTTGTAAACCATTCATCGGCTGAAAAATCCCTAAAATGTCAAGATTCAAAATTTAAATCCAATCAAGTTGCCCTTAAAATAATTTTCATTGCTTCGGCACGATTTATGTCATTTCAAGGCTTAAAAGTTCAATCTGGATATCATTTTACAAAATGATAATATCTCGCACTTTGCACATACGGATAAAACCAATCATTTTCAAAAACATCGGAAAATGAATTATATCAAGCAATTTTATCATAAGCTACTCATAAAGTTCAAAGTGTAATAATTTTCGTCAATTCAGCACGAGTCAAAAAATCATCAGGATAAAAATTCTCCTTCACATCAATTATTCACTTTTTTCTCAAATCCTGAATGTAATCGTAATCATCTCTCGTATTTGGTACATCAATGTAAGATTGAGAAAAATTTAGTGCAAAAGTATTTTCTGAAAAACTAAAAATTCAGAAAAAAAATATTCAGAATGCCAAAAAAATTTTTAAAAACTGGAAAAAAATTTTCATAAAAAGAAATTATTTTTTTCTAATTATGAAAATTTTTTTTTAATTATGCAAAATTTTTTTTAATATATAATTTTTTTATCTTCAACAACACTTCTTAAATTTCTTTCAAGACCCGCAAGGACACTTATCATTCCTTCAAACTCACTTAAATTTTTCATCTTGAACAGAAGTTTTTTCGTACGCATTAATAATTTTTCATCATTTTGGAATTTTTTCGTAATCAACTCAAATTATTTCAACTCATCAAATATTTTTTTGAGAAGAATTTTCTTTTCTCTGTTGAGCAAAAAAATTATTTAATTCTGCAAAATCTTCTCAATAATTTAAATTTTTCTGAATATCTGAAACATTTAAATTTATTGGTTGAACTGGTAAATCTTTCTCGCTTGGAAATTGTCAAAATTCTGATTTGAAAAATGTGGAAAGCATATTTCTTCAAATATTTCAAATTAAATTTTTGAAAGATTTAAATGCTTCTTTTTTGTATTCCAAAAGCGGATCTCTTTGTCAATATCAAGCCAAAGAAGTCTGCTCTCTTAATCTCGACATATTGTCAAGATGCTCCATCCACAAAGAATCAATTGTTTGCAAGTAAATCTCTCTTTGAGCAGTTTTAAAAATTTCAACATTTCATTCAACTGTGTAAAATTCTTTTTTACTTTCATAATTTTTTAACAAGAAATCAAAAATAATTTCAATCATTTTTTCTTTTGTTTTTCAATGTTCTTGTAAATATTCAAGTGAAAAAATTCAAAAATTATGAATTCATGCAACATCATCCCAAATTATTTTGTAATCCCATTCTGAAATATTTAAATCCAAAGTATGTGCATCAACAATTCTTTCTGCAAATAATTTTATTTGCTCTCTAATTAAATCTGAAATATCATCTCAAAATAAAATTGCTTTTCTTCTTTCGTAAATAATTTGCCTGTGTTTATTTAAAACATCATCATATTTTACAATATGCTTTCTTGAATCAAAATGATGAGTTTCAACTTTTTGCTGAGCTCACTCAACAGACTTTGTAATCATTCAGTTTTCAATTGGCATATCATCAGGTACTCACATCGCATGCATCATATTTTTCATTTTTTCAGATCCAAAAATCCTCATCAAATCATCATCCATTGAAATGTAAAATTGCGATTCTCATGGGTCTCATTGACGACCTCATCTTCATCTTAATTGATTATCAATTCTTCTTGATTCATGCCTTTCTGATCACAAAATAAATAAACCTCAAAGCTCCTTTACTCATTCTCAAAGTTTAATATCTGTTCATCTTCAAGCCATATTTGTCGCAATTGTCACAGCTCATTTTTGCCCTGCTTGTGAAATAATTTCTGCTTCTTTTTCGTGATATTTTGCATTTAAAACACTGTGTGGAATTCATTCTCTGTTAAAAACGCTTGATAAAATTTCTGATTTCTCAACAGAAACCGTTCAAATTAAAACGGGCTGTCATTTTTCTCTTAACTCTTTTACTTTTCTTGCAATTGCTAAATATTTTCAATTTGCAGATTTAAAAATCGCATCTGGTCTGTCCATCCTTACAATTGGTCTATTTGTCGGAACAACAATAGTATCAAGTCAATAAATTGTTCAAAATTCTTCCGCTTCTGTTTCAGCAGTTCAGGTCATTCAAGCAAGTTTTTCATAAAGTCTAAAAAAGTTTTGAAATGTAATTGACGCCAAAGTTTTCGACTCTTTTTGCACTTTTACTCACTCTTTTGCCTCAATTGCTTGATGTAATCATTGTCAAAATCTTCTTCATTTCATCAACCTTCAAGTAAATTCGTCAACAATTAAAATTTCTCAATCAGGAGAAACCATGTAATCTTTATCTTTTTTGAAAATATAAGTTGCTTTTAAAGCTTGTTCGATATGATGAACTTCTTGAAATCATTTTTCTGTATAAATATTCTCAACTCACATCAATTTTTCCATGTGGGAAACTCATTCTTCTGTCAAAGTCGCCGTCTTCATTTTTTCATCAATTTTAAAATCCTCTTCCGGAATTAAATTTTTCACCAAAATCGCATATTCAACATACTTATCAGTAGATTCATCAGCTGGTGCAGAAATAATTAAAGGGGTCCTCGCTTCATCAATCAAAATTGAATCAACCTCATCAACAATTGCAAAATGTAAATCTCTCATCACAATTTGAGAAACATTTGGAACCATATTATCTCTCAAATAATCAAATCAATAATTATTGTTTGTTCAGTAAGTTATATCAGAATTATAAGCCTCTTTTTTTGCTTCAACATCCTGCTCCTGCGAAATTACTCACACGGAAAGTCAAAGTAAATTAAACAAAATTCACATTTCCTTCGCATCTCTTTCCGCCAAATATTGATTTACCGTCACCAAATGAGCTCATTTTCAATCCAAAGCATTCAAATAAAGTGCCAAAGCAGCCACAAGAGTCTTTCATTCTCATGTTTTCATCTCCGCAATCTTTCACTCATTCAAAATCATTGCTCAAATCAATTGAACATCATACGGCACCATTTGCCAAATCTCTGTCGATTCTCACTTTTTATATTCAAATTTTTTGTTCGTCAAAAACCTACATCAAACCTTTGCCAAAGCCAAAGCTTCAACCAAAATATCATCAAGTTTTTTTCAATTTTTTAATTCCTCCTTAAAAAAATTTGTTTTCTCAACAAAATTTTCTTCTGTAAAATTTAAAAATTTTTCTTCTGTTTTGTTTATTTTTTCTACAATTTGTCTGTACCTTAAAATTTCTTTATCGTTGTATGATGGGAAAAGTTTTTTTAGTAGTTGTTTCATTTTTTTTAATAATTATGTTTATCAAAGTGAAATATTTTTATTTCATTATTTTTATATGTACACCACAATCTGTATTGTTTATTTATTTTAAAATAATAAATATTATCAGATTTTGGATTTCTTAATCTAAAATCAACATTTTTCATTTTTCATTCTTTCAAAAATTTTTCAACTTTTTCATACTGTTTCAATAATCACCTTTTTGAAATCTCATCCAAAATCTTTTCTCAAATAAAAATTTTATTCATATTTAACGCTCAATAAAATTTATTTTATCAATATTTTTATAAGATTTCAAAACATCATCAGGTGCATCATCAACAGACACCTTAAAAAAATCAATATTATCACTATTCAATTCTCTTTTTAAAAAATCAACAAACTTAATTTTGATTTCATATTGCGAATAATTTTCCGTTAAAAATACATCATTAATTGTGATAGTC
>JAJOLG010000033.1 GCA_021129445.1 Candidatus Altimarinota bacterium
CTAAAACCTCATCATCAATGAAATATATTTTCTACAAACGAAATAACTTTTGGAATCACTCAATCTTCTCAATCATTTGTAAAAATTGAAAAATGATTTGTTTTAAATTTTATCAATCAATCTTCACAAAAAACATCAGAAATTCAATCATCTTTCCACTCTCAATTATCAAAATATTTTATAAAATTTCTATCAAAACATTTTTCAACATTAAATTCAACATCTGCTGGTTGCGATAAATAAATATGATTTTCAAAACCTCAAATTGAGATAATTTTTGATTCTGGTTTTAAATTTTTTGATAAATTTTTAAAAACTTCTTTGTTTAATTCCTTTGGCGGTAAAAACATTCAAGTAAAATTTTTAAATTCAAGTCATTTTGGAAATTTTACTTTTGATCAAGTTGATGAAATTTCTAAATCAAAATTTAATTTTTTAGATTCAATTAAAACAGGTATGTCCACTGCAACAAATCAAGTTTTTGAAGAAATTTTTACAATATTTTTAATATTTTCTCAAATCTTTTCTCAAAAATAATTTCAAAAAATTTGGTTTTCTGTTGAAAAATTTCAATCTAAAATATTTTCTTTTTTAGAAAAAATTATTTTTAAAAAAATTTCATTATTCGGAATTTCTAAAAAATTTTTATCCAAATCAGAAAATTTTTTATGCCATATAAAAAAAATTTTATCATCCTTTTCAAAAAAATTTTCTAAATGCAAAAATTTTTCATTTACAAAAACTCATTCAGTTTGAACGTTTTCAAAAATAAATTTCGAATTATCAAAAAACAAATCAAATTGAAATCATGCAATTTGATTTTCAAGATTAAAATTTTGTGCTCTTAAATTTAAAATAAAATTTCAATCTTCAATTTCTTTTTCTAAAATTATCTTTGGAGAAAAATCAACTTGAACAAAATCGTCAGCAAAAACTTTTTCTTGCATAAATCAAAAAATTATTACAAAAAATAAAATTTTAATTCTCCACATTTCACATTCTAACTTTTGTAAAAATTAAATTTCAGGTAGAAGTTTGTAAATTATTTAAATCAAAAGATGTTTTTACATTTCATAAATTTTGACAAGACACATTTCAAAGTAAAAACTTAAAATTTCATGACGGCAAAGGTGTATTTTGAGACAAATATCTTCTAATTTTTATAATATCTAAAACTGAAATTTTTCAATCTCAATTTACATCAGAAGCTACACAATTATATCAATTTGTGAATTCCTCAGATTTTATAATATTTTTTTGAATTTTCAAAATATCGCCTGTTCAAACCGTATTTTCCTCATATCAATCAATAATTCAAGCGGTTAATTCAAAATTTTGTCATTTAACAAGATATCAAAACAAATATCATACTGAATTTGAAATTTCTTCTAAAATGGAATTATCTGTTTTATTTTTCAAAAAAATTTTTCATCATGTAAAAATTGTTCAATCTGGATTTAAAATTTTTCCTCAAATTGTTAAATTTTCTTGAATAAAAAATGTTTTTACATCTTCCAAATTATTTGATAAATCATTTCAATTTCAATCTCAAAGCTCATTAATTTTTAAAACCAAATTTGATCAATCTCAAATATTTCCAATAACAGAACAATTAAAATCAAGAATTTTTCACGATCAAAAACTCAAAACTCAATTATTATTATCGTCCCAAACTAAGGAAATAAATCATGTTCAAAAATTTACCTCTGAGCTTCATAAAGTTAAAACAGCTTTTTTATCCAAATTTTGACAATTTAATTGAGAACTATCATAATTTAATTCCAATTCAAATCATCAGATATTATTGAAATTTTCTACTAAAACTGGAATTTTAATATTTGTTCAATTAAATCAAATTAAATTTTTTTCTATTTGAATTGATGTACAAGTTCATCAAGAACAAGCGATTTCTTCATAAGTTCAATAGAAAACTTTTAATGCATCATATTCAGAAAAATCAGATGTTAAACTTAAATCAATTTCATTTCACGCTAAATCTTTAATTCAAATTCAAGCATTATTTTTCACTCTTAAATCAGAATTTATTCATTTATTAATGGTTAATCCAGTTTATGTTTTATAAAAATTTGTAATTGTGACTTTTAAAATATTTCATTGAATTATTTCTGAATTTAAAATATCAGAAGAAATATCAGCGGCCGACGAAACAGAGTTTTCTTTAAATCATCAAGCTTGCGAAGCAATCCTAAAAACAGATTTTACCAAAGTTCAAGTTAAAGTTTCATTAAATTTTATATAAATCGTATCTATCTTATTATTTCAATCTGAATCAAAAAATCTTAATTCCTCTGCTGTGGGTGGTGTAGTATCATCTGCATTTACAAAAAATATTCATTGAAAAATGAGAATTCAAGTAATAATTCATCAAAAAAATTTCTTAAAAAAATTTTGTTTAAACACTATTTTCATGGAAAAATAATTAATGTTTTTATTTTAAAATCTTTAAGTATTATTTAAGGTAATTTCTTTGTAGTCAAATTTTTATTTATCTTTAAAATTTTATTTAAAAACCTTTTTGATTTTTTAAAATTTATTTTAAATCAATATAGCATTAATAAAAAAAACCTCCATCAGGAGGTTTTTAATTGTAATTATCTCTTAACCCAAGTAGAAGCTTTTCTCGCTCTTTTTAATCAAGGTTTTTGTCTTTCTTTTGTTCTATCATCTCTTGTAATTTGATCTTCCTTTTTCAAGATAGATTTTAATGATTCATCAGAAACTAAAAGCGCTCTTGCAATTCAGTGTCTCACTGCATCAGCCTGTGAAAACATTCATCATCATTTCACTTTAACTGTAAAATTAAAATCTTTTACTTTTCAAGTTTGAACAAGTGAAGATTTAATTAATTCAAGTAAATGAACAACTGATTGAAAATATTTTTCAACTGATAATCAGTTTACAATAATTTCTCATTTTCATTTTTCATACATTCTAATTCTTGCAATTGAAGATTTTCTTTTTCAAGTTGCATTGTAATATTTTCAAGAATACAAAGAATGCATATCTTTTGACTCTTTTCTGTCTACTATTTTTATTTTTTTAACTGTTTTCATAATTAAATATTTAGCATTTCTGGTTTTTGAGCTTCAAATTTGTGATCTGTTCAAGTAACAAGTTTTAATCTTAACATTATTCATTTTTTCAACTTATTATTTGGAAGCATTCACGCAACAGCATGTTCTAATGGGAAAGTTGGAATTTTTTCTAGTCTATCTTCAAGAGTAAATGTTTTTAAACCATCTTTTGCATATCTCGAATGTCTGTAGTATTTTTTATCTAACATTTTATTTCATGTAACATGAAATTTATCAGCATTTTGTACTATAACATAATCTCAAGTATCAACATGAGGTGTAAAATCTGCTTTATTTTTTCATCTTAAAACTTTTGCAATTTCCACTGCAAGTTTTCATAGAGTTTTTCATTCAGCATTAACAATATACCATTTTCTATTTTCCGGTTTTTTAGCTACGAAAGTTTTCATCTATTTTTATATATTAATGTTCTAAACTAATTGTAATACAACTTTTTCTGCACCATCTCATGGCCTTGCTCAAAGTTTAACAATTCTTGTAAATCAAGACTGTCTATCTTTATATTTATCATGTAATTCATCCAAAATAATTTTAGATGCATCTTCTCAATAAAGATGTTTTTTAAGATAACGAATAGCATTCATTTTATCTTTTCATTTTGTTCTTGCAATCATTTTATCAACAGCAGAAGCAGTTACCTTTGCTTTTACTTTTGTTGTTTCTATTGTTCAAGATACAATTAAAGCAGTAGATAAAGATCTAATTAAAGCTTTTAATTGAGCTGAATTCCTATTAATTCTTGTATTTTTAACTTGGTGTCTCATAATTTTTATATTATACTAACTGTATAAAGTAATTTATAAATAAATTTTTTACAAACTTATCTTAATCTCAAAGTAATTTCATTCATTTTTTTGCAAGTGCATCTGAAACTTCATCCATTGCTTTCTTTCAGAAACCTCTAAATGTTCATAGTTTTGCTCTTGAACATTTTAATAATTCTTCAACTGATCAAATCTCTGCATTCAATAAAGCATTTAACGATCTTGGTGATAAATTAAGAATTTCAATTGGAGTATAAATTTCTTTTTGTTCTTCTTGTTCTACCATTCAAGTTCTAGAAAAATCACTTACAAAATCTTCTTCAATAATCTCTTCTTCTTCATTAAATAAAGCAAAATATGAATTTAAAATATTTGAAGAAAATTTTAATGCATCAATTGATTCCATCGATCAATCAGTTTCTATTTCAATTTTCAATTCATCAAGGTTCATCATATCTCATACCCTGATTTGATCTACATCATATTTAACTTTTTGAACTGGAGAAAAGTTTGCATCAATAAATATAAATTCAGATAAATCATCGTTTGTATTATTTTTTCTTTCTTTAACTGGAACATATCAAACTCATTTTTCAACCAATAAAGTCATTTCAAAATCTGTATTAGATGAAATTTCTGTAATTACAAAATCTTTATTTAAAACTTCAATATTTGCAGATGTTTCTATATCTCATGCAGTTATTGTTCAAGCTCATTTTTTCTTTATTGTCACAAATTCAGCATCTTTTCAAGATTTTTTAAATCTAACAAGTTTTAAATTTAAAATAATATCTAAAAGTGAATCTTTTATTCAATCAACTGTTGAATAATCATTAGTAGCTCATTTTAATTTTACTGCAGTAATAGCAACTCAAGGAAGTGATGATAACAAAACTCTTCTTAAAGAATTTCACAATGTCATTCAATATCAATTTGGAAGTGGTGAAAGTGTAAACAAAGAAGTATTATTTCATAAGTCTTCTGTATTAAACTTTGGTTTACCTATTGTTTCTTGAATTATATGCATAATAAAAGTGGTTTAATGTTAGTAAATTATATTTAATTTTATAATTTATTATCTTGAATAATACTCAATTATTAAATGTGTTTTAATAGATTGTTCCATTTCATCAGCATTTGGAATTTCTACAATTTCTACAGATTTTCATTTATTATCTCATTTTAACCATTTAAACATTGGTTTAATATCTAAATTTTCAAATAAAGATGATTTTTTTAATTTATCTCTTAAAGATAAAACATCTCATTTTTTTACTTGAATTGATGGAATTGTAATTTTTCTTCAATTTAATAAAAAATTTCAATGTGAAATCATTTGTCTAGCTTGTGTTCTAGAAACAGCTAATCAAGCTCTATAAATAATATTATCAACTCTTAACTCAATTTGTCTAATAAGCTCTTCTCATGTAATATTTGCAGATTTAACTGCTTTTTTATAATACATTTTGAATTGTTTTTCAGAAAGTCAAAAAGTATGTCTTGCAATTTGTTTTTCTCTTAATTGCATTCAATATTCTGATCTTTTTTTGAAAAACTTATTTTTTCAAGCTCTTTTTGCTATTATATTGTCAATCTTTGGAAGTCAAAATACATTAACTCATAAAGATCTTGAAAGTTTTGCCTTTGAACCAAGAAATCTTGCCATATTTTTATATTATTAAATTCTTCTTACTCATTTTTGTCTACAACCATTATGAGGAATTCATGTAACATCAATTATTCAATTAAGTTCAAGTCATCATAAAATTAATCATCTAATTGCTTGCTCTCTTCATGGTCATATTCATTTTACATATACCATTGCATCTTCAAATCAAAATGCTTTTGCTTTTTCCATTGCATTTTGTGCTGCAACTTGTCAAGCATAAGGAGTTGATTGCCTTGCTCATTTAAATCAAGAAGCTCAAGCTGTTGACCAAGTAATAACATCTCATTTTTTATCAGTAATTGTTACAATTGTATTATTGTAAGATGCATAAATATACACTCTTCAAGAACGAATATTTTTCTTTACTCTTTTTTTAGTATTTTTAATTCACATATGTATTTTTTAAAAATATTATTTTTTCTTTCAAGCTATTGCAACTCATCTTCTTCAAGATTTTTTCTTACGAGTTTTTGCATTAGTTTTAGTGTTTTGTCATCTAACAGGTAGTCACATTTTGTGTCTTCTTCATCTGTAAGATCAAATTTGTTGAAGTCTTTGAATATCCAAAGCTACAGATCTCTTTATATCAGATTCTGTATCAACTTTATCAAGTTCTCATCTGATTTTATCTAAATCAGCTTCACTTAACTCTTTAACTCTTAATTCTGGATTAACTTTAGTAGTTTCTAAAATTTTTGCAGATGTAGTTTTTCAAACTCACATAATATATGTAAGTGAAAATAAAACTTTTTTATTATCCGGTATATTTACTCAAGCTATACGAGCCATAATATATAAATATTAAATATTAATTAGATTTGTCTTTGTTTGTGCTTTTTAGTTGCACAAATAACTCTAACAACTCATTTTCTTTTTATCACTTTGCATTTTGGGCAAATTTTTTTTACTGATGCTCTTACTTTCATAATTTTCTGATTAGTAATTTGAAAATTTATTTTATTAAAAAAATTTTTTATTATCTAAATTTTTTTAAAATTATTTTTTTATTTTATAAAAATTTTATTTATACAATAAAATTTTTAAATAACTAAATTTTTTTTATTCTGTTAAAAAATCTTGTAAATCTTGATCATCTTTTAATTTTTGATCATTCCATCATCTAAATCTAGTGCTTATCCTTCATTTATCTAAACTATATGGAGAAATTTCAACTTTTACCAAATCTCATAATAAGATTTTTATGTAATGCATTCTCATTTTTCAATTAATTTGACATAAAATTTCTAGTCATTCAACTGCTCATTTTAAAACTTTAACTTTAAAAGATGCATTTCATAAACATTCTATAACCTCTCAAAGTACAATAATTGAATCGCTTTTTGCCATTTAGTTTTGATATTAAATAATTTTTAATTTAAAATAAAAAAATCTTTTAATAAAGCAAATATTTTTTATAAAAAAAAGACTCTTTATCTTGGCGACGTCCTACTCTCCCAGGGCGTATCACCCAAGTACCATCGGCGCAGACTGGCTTAACTTCTGTGTTCGGAATGGGAACAGGTGTACCTCAGTCGCTCTAATCACCAAGATAAAAAATCTTTTTTTTAAAAAATCTTTTATAA
>JAJOLG010000031.1 GCA_021129445.1 Candidatus Altimarinota bacterium
TATCTGAACAAATTACAAATCAAAAAATTTTTAATTCAGAAAATTTATTTTTTATTTCGATTCAGCAGTTTTTCATAGTTGATCCAGTTGATAAAACATCATCAACGATGATAAAAATTCAATTTTTTAAATCAAAATTTTGTAAATGCTTTTCATTGATTTTAAAAGCATTTTGCAAATTTTGAACTCTTTCTTTTTTTGAACATTGTGCTTGTGGCTTTGTATTTTTTGTTTTTTTAATGAGATTGATTTTTTTTCAAAGTCATTTTTTTTCTAAAAAATCGCAAAAAATTTCTGATTGATTAAATCATTTTTTTAAAAATTTTTTCCAATGCATGGGGATTGGAATTAAATAAATTTGTGTGTTTTTTGAGCAAGTTTTTTCTAAAATTTGTTGCAAAAAATTTTTAAATTCATCAAAAATTTTTTCTTCAAGTCCAGAAAATTTTGAAAATTTATTTTTGTATTTTATTTCCTTTAAAATTTTTTTTAAAATTGGATTTTTTTTATAAAAAAATGGAGAATAAATTTTTTGGAAAATTTTATTTTTTTCATCTAAATTAAAAAATTTTTTATCTCTTTCTAAAATTTTTTCCAAACAATTTTTACATAAACTTTCTCAAAAAATTCAGCATCAAGAGCATTTTTGTGGGAATAAAAAGTTTAAAATTTTTTTAAACATAAAAATAAATTTTTTAACTAATTCTTTTTCTTTTTATTTCTGCTCATAAATTTTTCAATTTTTCCTCAAAATTTTCGTATCATCTATCGATATATTTGATGTTTAAAATTGTGCTTTGTCAGTCAGCGATTAACCCTGCTAAAACGACGGCGGCACCAGCTCTTAAATCGCAACTTGTCACTTCTGCTCATTTTAATTTTTTTCATCAAAAAATTATTGCCTGATGCGGGTTTTCAATTTTTATTCTTGCTCACATTTGTTCAAGTTCAAATAAAAAATTTAATCTTTTTTCAAAAAGTGTTTCAAAAATTTTTCCTTCTCAGTTTGCAATTGTTTGTAAAATTGCAAACGGAGCTTGTAAATCTGTTGGGAATGCCGGAAAAACTCAGGTTTGAATTTTTACTGGTTTAAATTTTTTTGGATCATTTTCAAAAATTTCAACCTCATTTTCTGAATGTTTAAATTTTACACCCGCTTCTTTCATTTTTAACCAAAAAGAATCTAAATCTCATTCTTTTGCTCATTTTATCAAAACATTTCATCAAGTTATTGCAGCCGCAACGGCAAAAGTTCAAATTTCTAAATAATCGTTTGTTATTGTGTATTCAACAATTTTTTTTCATTTTAATAAAAATGGCAATGATGTATTTCAAAAAATTTTTAATTTATGGCTTCAAATTCATTCAATTTTTACTCAAATTTTTTCCAAGAAATGGCATAAATCCTGAACATGCGGTTCAGAAGCACAAAGTGAGATTTCTGAAAAATTTTGATAACTTGCAAAACTTAAAATATTTTCTGTTCAAGTGACAGAAATTTCCGACATTGAAAATTTGTATTTTTCTTTTTTTTCTCAAACTTCCAATCTTAAATTTTTTTCACTTTCTAAAATTTTTACTCACATTTCAGAAAATGCGTTTAAATGAGCATTTGCTGGTCTTCTTCAAATTAAACATCATCAAGGTTGGGCCATTTCTGCTTTTCAAAATCTTGCTAGAAGTGGTCAAAGTAGCAAAATTGCTCATCTTAAAGAATGCACAAGTTCGATTGGAATAAATTTATTTTCAAGATTTTCTGAATTTATTTCCAAAATATTATTTTCAAATTTTATTTTTGCACCCAAAAATTCCAAAATTTTTATCAAAGTTTTGATGTCTGCAATGTTTGGAATATTTTTTAAAATTACAGTTCATTTAAAAAGAATTGATGCACAGATTATTGGTAATGCTGCGTTTTTTGATCAAGAAATTTGTACTTCTCAACTCAATTTTTTTCATCAATTTATAATAAATTTTGACATAAATTTTTTAAATTATTTTTTTCATCGTAGAAATTTTTTTTAGATTAAGCAAAATATTTTTTTATTAAAAAAACATATTTTTTATTTTTTTTTAGCTTTTTTTGATGAAAAAACTTTTTTTTGTGGTAAAAAAAAGATAAAATAGTAAAAATAAAAAATAAAATTCAAAAAAATGAGAGTTTTTAAGCTAATTGTTCCAGCATCATTAAATTATTCTGAAAGTGTAAGAATGGTTTCAATGGAAATTTGAGAAGATGCGGGTTTTTCAAAAAGAGAGAAAAATATGATCAGGCTTGTGATTGATGAGCTTTTTATGAATGCGGTAAAATATTGATCGGATAAAGATTCATCAATAATGATTGAGTGATGATTTGAATGAGAAACAGTATTTTTTTCAATTGAAGATGAATGAAAATGAAAGCAAAAAGTATCTGCTGAGGATTTAATTAAAATTATTCAAGATGAAAAAGATAATACAAATTTAACAAAAACTCATTGAAGAGGTCTGGCTCAAATTACATGAGTTATGACTTCATCTTTTAAGGTTAAAGAGTGAAAATTATGATGAATTAGAATAGAATTTTCTAAAAATAAATGAGAAAATGAACATGAAAGAATAATAAAAAGAAATAAAAAAAGTAAGATAGAAGACGAAGTTAAACCTGTTGATAAAAGAGAATTTGATTTGGAATGAGAAGTTGATTTGAATAATTTAGATAAAATTTCAGAGCCAATCCAAGAATATATTAATGATATTGATTTTCCTGTTGAAGTAGTTTTAAATTGTAAAAAAATAAAATTCTTTAATTCAACATTTATTTGAAAAATTGCAGAATGGCATTCTGTTATTGATGGTTATTGATGAAAAATGATTTTAAAATGAATAAATGATGAAATTTTTGAGATTTTAGATTTGGTTTGATTGACTCAAATTTTAAATATTGAAGTTTAAAAAATATTTTACCATAAAAAATAAATTTTTCTGCATTTTATCAAAGCAGGAAAATTTTTTTTTAGTATAATTTAAAAAAAATAAAAAAATATGACTCTTGCAAAAAATCTTCAAGATATAAATCAACAGGAAAAAGAGAATGCAATTGAAAAAAGGGCAGAAGAGTTGTGATTGTGATATGTAAATTTTGTGAATACAAAAATTAATATTTCTGCATTAAGTTTGATAAAAAAGGAGGATGCGGAAAGATTGCAAATTATTTGTTTTTTTGCTGTGAGAAAAAAAATTAGAATTTGAATTGTTGATTATCAAAATCCGGAGGTTAAAAATTTTATTCAGAATTTGAAAGATGAATGATATGCAATAAATATAAATTTAATTTCAGAAGAAAGTTTTGAAATTGCTTTTGATTTTTATAATGAAATAAAAGAAAAAGAAACTTTTGATGAAAAAATTTCTGAGCAAAAAGAAGAAATTTCTGAAAAAAATCCTGAAACAGAAAATTTTTTTGAAGATAAAAAATTTTTGAAAAATATTTACACAAAAGCAATGGAGATTGGTGTTTCTGATATTCATTTTGAGGCTTTTGAAAATTCAGTTTATGTAAAATTTAGACATCATTGAGAATTACAAAAAGTTGATGAAATTGATAAAAAGTTGTATTCGAGGATTGTAATGGAAATCAAGCATAAATCGCATTTGATTTTAAATGAAACTCAAATTCCGCAAGATTGAAAATTTTTTATTGAAATGCCGGACAGGAAGGTTGACATGAGGGTTTCTGTGATTCCGACTTGATATTGAGAGGATATTGTGATTCGTGTTTTAGATCCGATTTCTACAAAAATGGATTTGAAGAAGTTGTGATTTTTTGATTTTCAGATTGAAATAATTGAGAGAAATATTTTGAAAAATCAGTGAGCTATTTTAGTTTCTTGACCAACTTGATCATGAAAAACTTCAACTTTGTATTCATTTTTAAAAAAATTAAATACTTGAACAAAAAAAATAATTTCCCTTGAAGATCCGGTTGAATATCATTTTGATTGAATTGTTCAGTCAGAAGTTAATAAAAAAATGTCTTTTGAGGATGGTTTGAAGGCTTGTTTGAGGCATGATCCTGATGTGATTATGCTTTGAGAAATTCGTACAAAAGAGACTGCGGAAATTGCGATGCAGGCATCAATTACTTGACATTTGTTGCTTTCAACGATTCATACAAATTCTGCGGTTGATACGATTTTTAGATTAAAAAATTTTGGAATTCAGGATTATTTGATAAATTCTTCAGTAAATTTGATTTTAGCGCAAAGGCTTGCGAAAAAATTATGTGAAAATTGTAAAATTGAAAAAGAATTTTCTGAACAAGATCTAAAATTTATTGAAAAAATTGATTCAAAAATTTGATTTGAAATTTCAGAAATGAAAACACATTTTGTTGCATGATGATGTGAAAAATGTGCTTGAACAGGTGTTTCTTGAAGAGTGATGATTTGTGAAGTTTTGGAAATTGATGATGAGGTTCGAGAATTTTTATGAAAATGAAAAAATATTTCTGAATTGAAAAAATTTTTAAAAAATGAAAAGCAGTTTTTAACTTTGCAAGAGATTTGACTTGCGAAGGTTTTGAATGGGGAGATTGGGTTTGGTGAGGTTTTGGGGGTGTAAAAAAATGCCTTCGGGGGATTTGGATTGCCCCGGGAGTTTTTAAAAAATTTTAAAACAATTCTAAAAACTCGCCCTTAATTTCCTCAATTTTACCCTCATTATCAGACTCCACCTCAAATTGAATTTTTGGACTCGTATTTGACGCACGAATAATTATTTTTGTAAAATCATCATACTGAATTTTTATTCAATCAAGTTTTGAGATTTCAAATTTTTTTTCCAAAATTTTTCAAATTTCTTCAATTTTCTTAAATTTTTTTTCTTCATCAATTTCAAATTTTTTTGTAAATTTAAAATATTTTTTTAATCAATTTTTTTCCTCAAAATTTTTAAAATATTCAGAAATTTTTTGTCTTTTTTCTGTTTTGAAAAATTTTTTTAAAAATAATGCTCATGCTAAAAATGCATCATCAATCACAAAATATTTTTCTGCCAAATAAAAATGTCCGCTCGATTCTGCTCAAAATAAAATATTTTCATTTTTCATTTTTTCCTTCAAGAATGGATGTCAAACAGCGGTTTCAAAATATTTTCATCATTTTTTTTCAACAAACTCCTTAATTATTCATCAAACTTTTAAATCACAAACAACTGATTTATTTTCTGATTTTTCCAAAAAATCTTCTAAAAGTGGCAACATAATTTGTTCAGCAGAATACGAATTTCACTCAGAATCGACAATTCAAATCCTGTCTCAATCTCAATCAAAAGCAAGTCAAATATCGGCTTTTAGTTCAATAACTTTTTTCTTCAAATCTTCTAAATTTTCTTCCTCCTCCGGGTCTGCTGGGTGATTTGGAAAATTTCCGTCAATTTCGCAAAACAATTCTTCGACTTCATATCACAAAAATCTAAAAATATTCACCGCATAAACCCCTCAAACTCAGTTTCCACCATCAATTACAACTTTCGGACGATTATTTTTTGTAAAATTAAAATCTTCAATTCATTTCGTTTCAATTTCTCTAATTTTTCTCAAATAAGTTGGAAAAAATGCTTCAACTTCGATTTTTTTTAAATTATTTTTTTTGCAAATCTCAAAATATCATTTTTCAATTATTTCATAAATTTTTTGTAATTCGTCTCAAAAAAGCGATTTCGAATTTTTTAATTCTAATTTAAAACCATTGTATTCTCATGGGTTGTGGCTTGCTGTGATAATGCATCATCCATCAAATTTTCATTTGCAAAGTGCATACAAAAAAACAGGCGACGCACAAAATCAAATATTTGTGATTTCAACTCATGTTAATTGAAGTCAATTTTGAAATTCTTGCTCGATTTCGTCACTTGAATTTCTTCAATCTTTTGCCAAAACTACTTTTATATTTTTATGTTTTGAATTTCTCAAAAGGTATGTTCAAAATGCTTTTCAAATTAAATTTGCACCTTTCGCATCAAAATATTCTCAAAAAATTCACCTAATATCGTATTTTCTAAAAATTTCTTTTTTTAACATATTTTAAAATTATTTTTTTTATGCTAAAAAATTTTTTTTGAGATGTAAAAATTTTTTTATGAATTTTTTAGTCATAAAAAAAAATTTGATTTTTAAAATAAAAATTTTTTTATATTAAAAAATAAATTTTTTTACAATGAAACAAATATTTTTTCTTTTATCGTTTGTATTTTTATTTAGTTTTTCTTCTTGCGAGAAGAGTGATTTGAGTTTTTTTGATAATGGGGGGTTTTTGGCTGCAATCAACGGTAGTGACACAAATTCCAGTGAACCAGTTGATCAAACCACTAAAAACAAGCAAGAACGGGGTGATTTAATTAATCAAATAGTATTAAACATTGATTGAAAAAATTGATATAAATTTTGAAAATGATATAATTGAGTTTCTGAAGATGATATTAGAAAAGGTAAAATATGGGAGTCTCAACTTGTTTATTTTAATGATACATTGATATGATCTATTTATTCTAGATTAGATTGAATATATATTTATTCAACAGATAATACAAATTCTCTTTTAAGAAGTTTAACAAAATATACAAAATGAGATATAAATTTTGTATATAATTTTTTTCCTTCTTTTTCTAATGAAGGCACCGATTGAGAAAATAGTAATAGTATTGAATCTTTATATGGTATATATAAAAACAAATGGATAAGAGATTGCACCGAACAAGATTTTAAATGTGTATGAGCAGATGATGATTGTAAATATTGATTATGACAAAATGTTTGATGATGTAATTTTTGATGCTGAGAATGAAATAATGTTGTCGTAGAAAGAAAAGACAAAAAGTGAAATAAAGTAATTTGTAATGAGAAAAGTATAATTTGACAACAAGCAAAAGAAAATGCAGTAAAACAGTGTTTGACAATTTTTTATACATGAGCTGTAGCAGGTAATTCAATTTGTGTAGATGAAAATCCATCTTCAACTTGTGAGGATTGACAAGAAAAAGTATGTATGTGTTGAGCTTGAAACAGATGGGAGTTAGGTGCTTGATTAAAATTAAAAGTACAATGTG
>JAJOLG010000070.1 GCA_021129445.1 Candidatus Altimarinota bacterium
ATTTAAACATAATTTATATTTTCTTGCTTCAGATAAAATTGTTCAAAATGAATCTGTTGCAAAATTTTGAAATTCATCAACATAAAGATAGTGGTCAACTCTGTCCCTTTCAGGAATATTTGCACGGCTCATCGCATCAATTTGAAATTTTGTCACAAGCATTGATCACAAAAGAGATGAGTTAACTTCTCAAATTTTTCATTTTGAAAGGTTTATGATGATTATTTTTTTCTTGTCCATTGCAAATCTTAAATCAATTGAGGATTTTCTTTGTCAAAAAATATTTCTAATTGTTGCAGATGATAAAAATTGTCAAACTTTGTTTTGAATTGGTCAAAGTGCTTCTTGTCTTTGTCTGTCTTGCATTTTTCAAAACTCATCTTTCCAAAACGAAATTACAGTTGGATTTTTGATTTGTTTCACTATCCAATCTCTGTATTTTGAATCATTAAATATCCTTAAAATTGAAAGCATTGTTGTTCATTCTATTTCAACAAGTGCTAAAATTGCATTTCTTAAAAAATGTTCAAGTCTTGGCCCCCACGAATCTGCAAACATTTTTTTAAATACTCATAAAAGTCAATCTGCAACTGTGTCAAATTGCTCAGGATTTTTACATTCAAGCATATTAAAAGATACAGGAAAGGCAGTGTCAGATGGGTCAAAAATTACAACATCATTTACTCTGTTGCTTGGTACAAATGAAATTACAGCTTCGGCTAAATCTCAATGCGGGTCAATAACTGTTACTCATTTTCATGCTTGAATATCTGAAAAAAGCATATTTTCCAAAATTGTAGATTTTCACATTCAAGTTTTTCAAATCACATAAACATGTCTTCTTCTATCGACATTTTTCATTCAAAAATATTTTGATTGTCATCTAAAATTTGTTTTTCACATCATTGTAAAATCTTCTGGATCTGTATTTTCAGGTCAAGGAAGGTTTAGCGGTGCTTCAAGTTTTTTTGAAGAAACAAAATCTAAATTTGGTAATTTTACGGATTCCAGAGGTAAATGCCAAAGTGTAGCAAGTTCTTCGTTGTTTAAAATAAAAGGTTTTATAATTGTTCTATTTTGAAATCTTTTTAAAATATTTTTATTATTTTTACTAAATTGCCTAATTTTAAAAGAATTCAGATGAGATTGATTAAATTGAAAAAACGATGAAGTTATTTCTTTTAATTTATTTCATGCAGATTTTTCATTTTCTTTTTTTGGGATGTAGACAATTCTAATATTTGTCTCAAATAAAAGTCTTGCCATTTTTGAATTTGATGCAATTGATGGTGTTTCGTCTGATTTATTTACTTTTCATTCAGTTTCTACTTCATTTTCTCACTCTAATTTAATAAAAAATCAATGTTTTTTTATTAAATTTTTTCATTTTAAAATCCATTCTGATGAAGCTGGTCTTAAAACAATTTGAATCCATGCTTGCTCACAAGTAGAATTTAAATTTCATAAAGCTCATAAAATTCAAGAAATTGGATCAATTGATCAAGTTTTATCTTCAAATTGAGAATATCTTTTAATTGGGAAAATAAAATTTGTTAAAAGTCATAATTCAGCAGTTTTTGCAGTTGATAAATCCATTAAATCTTCAAATCATTTATGATTTTTTTTCAAGGATTTTTTGTAAATTCATTTTTTTGCATAATCTTCAATTTCTTCGATTTCAATATCTGGATATGCTGAATATAATTGACTTTTTATCATTTCTGCATCTTTTTCTTCACAAAAAATATAAAGTCAAGTTTTTGCTCAAATATTACAAAATTCAAAAGAAATTCTATTTAATTCTTTTTTGTAAAACCAATCAGAAAATCACAATTCTTTTTTTGAAGAATAAATTGTTGCAAAAATATTTTCCATTGCAATTGGTCAAGTTTCATTTGTTTTGTCTATCCAAATTTTTAGAGTTTTGTATTTTGTAAGATTATTTTTATGATATTTTTTTGCTAAAAAACTTCTAAAAATAAAAAATATAAATGTTAAAAAAATTGCCGATAGAAAAAAAATAATTATATAATTTTGCATTATTTTAAAATTTTATCTAAATAATTGTATGCAGATGAATACTTTCTAAATTTTTCTCAATCTCAATTTCTTATACTTTTTACAATTTTTCTTTTCAAAAAAATTTTTGCAAAAATTTCTTCTCTTAATGAAAAAATTTTTTTAACCTCTTCCCAGACTGGCTTATTTATTTTTTTTATTTTTTCTTCTTGTGATTTTTTTGCTATTCTTTCATCAAATTTTTGTTTATAAATTTTTTGCAAGTAAATATTTGGATTTTCAAAAAATTTCCAAGGTGTTCTTTTTAATCAGCTGTCTGTGATTATTTTTGCATATTTTTTTCAAACATACCTAAAATGCCAAGGTTCATAATTGTAATTTGGATTTCAAATTCAATAAGATAAAACAAATCAGAATCTATCAGCATTTTCGTGAAAACATTTTGTTAATTTTGGGAAATCTTTTGGGTTTAAAAAAACTCAATGAAATCAAAAATCAACAGCAAGTCAAAGTTGATGTTCAGAGGTTCATGGAAAAGCAGAAAAATCTTTTGAATATTTTGAAAAAGTTAATTGTTGGTCATAAAAAGAGCGGTATCAAGACCTTACAGGAATTTTTTTTCAAGTTTTTTTAAAACAAAAATCTTGAAAATTTTTTAAATCTTCAACAACAATTTTTCTAATTTTTCATTCATTTTTTCAAGGTCTCAAAGTATAAATTCAAAATTTTTTCATCTCAACCAAATTTTTTGGATGAAAATTTTTTGTTAATTTATTTTTTTTAGTCGGTTTAAAAATCAAATGATTTTTATCATTAAAATTTTCCATAGCAAAAATTTTTTCTGAAAGAAGTCAGAAAAACAAAAGAAAAATCCCGACAATTGAAAAAATTTTTTTTATTTTAAAAATTTATTTTTTAATAAAATTATTTTGTAAAAAATTTTACAGGAGTCAAAAAAAATTTTTTAAAAGCATTTAAAATTTTTTTTGACATAAGTGAAAATTTTTTTTTCAATGTTTAAAAGTAAAAAATAAAAAAATGTTCGCAAAATTAGCCAGATATTTTTTCTACATTATACCATGAATCCTCTGATTTTTATGGTGATTGGCAAATGATTTTTTCACAAAAGATTTTTTTCTAAGTGTTTGGAATTGGTTTATTTCATGAGATTGAGGAATTTTTGCGAATATGTTTTTTAATTCTCTTGAAATTGTTTCGTATTTTTTTGCAGTTGAAGCAGCAATTGCTTTAATACGTCTTCGGCATGATAAAAAAATTGCGAAAGAATTGGTTTATATTAAGGTTCGTTTGACAAGAGAGGATTCAAAACTTGATAATGAAAAAAGGTCAGAAAAGGATTTTAAAGAAAAGGTTTTGGTGATGCAGCAGCTTTATCGTGCACTTTATGAAATTTGAGATATAAATATTTGAAATCAGTTTTTAACTGCGATTTGGCAAGATGATTTTGTTTCTTTTGAGATGTTTTTAGAAAATAAAGAGGTGCATTTTTACGTTGTAACAAAGCAAAAATATCAAGATGTTATTGAAAAGCAAATTGGGTCATTTTATCCAAATGCAAATTTTTTTATTGAAAATAAGCCTTATAAATTTAGAAAAAGATGAAATAAAGTTTGATGATATTATTTTAATATAATAGAACCATTTTGGCATAATATTAAAATGCCAGATAAGATGGAAAATGATCCATTAAACGATATTGTAAATACATTTTCAAAGGTTGAAGAGGATGAAACTGCGGTTTATCAAGTTATTGTTCATCCACTTGCAATGTCTGAACGGCAAAAGGAGGCGGAAAGACAAACTAAGGCATTTTTTTCAAAAAAAACTGTGAAAATAAAAATTTTTTCATGAGTTCCTGTAATTTGATGGATTTGGAATATTTTTAAAGTTTTGGTTTCTCCATCTTCAACATGAAGGTGAAATATGGCTCCATGAGCTTTTAGTTGAGATGCTTATGTTCGTATGTTGAAAACAAAAGAGGATCATGCAAATGATATGTGAATAAAAGCATGAGATTTTTGATTTGGGACCAGTATTCGTTTTTTGGTTTCATCGAAAACTCGTAAAAGAAATGCAGAGTTGTTAAGGTCTTTTATTGTGACAATGACAATTTTTAAAGAAGATTTTTGAAATCAGTTTGATTGATCTCGTATCATCATTATTGAATGGTTAAATGCAATTTTGATGTATATTTGATTTCAATTAAGATTAAAAAATTTTTTTATAAAAACATCAATTTTATGTTCAAAAGAATTAGCATGAGTTTTTCATTTTCCTGATGTAAAATACAACAGAATTTCTGTGATAAAATGGATGAAATACAAAATTTTACCTCCTCCGTCAGATATGGCAAAATCCTGAACTTTGCTGTGATATAATCATTATCGTTGAATTAAAACTCCTGTTTATATTTCAACAAAAGACAGGTCAAGACATTTCTATATTATTTGAAAATCTTGATCTTGAAAATCGGTGATGATTTCGTATCAGGCTCGTCAAGATGCTCAAAATGGTGCTTGATTTGGTATTATTGACCCGCATGGGGATTTGATTGAGGATGTTTTGGGGTATATTCCAAAACATAGGGTTAAAGATGTGATTGTTTTTGACCCAGCCGATACAGAAAGACCAATGTGATTAAATGTGCTTGAAGCTCACACTTCTGAGGAAAAAGATAGAGCTTCGCTTGATGCGATGGAAATTTTTATAAAACTTTTTTGAGATGAAATTTTTGGTGCTCGTATTCAACATTATTTTAGAAATGCGGCACTGACTTTGATGGATGATGAGGAAGATTGAGCGACTTTAATTGATGTTCCAAGAATGTTTACCGATGATGAATTTCAGGCGAGAAAGGTTGCAAAATGTCAAAATGCTGTTGTAAAGTCGTTTTGGGAGTGAGAAATTGCACATACTTGAGATAGAGAAAAACAAGAAATGATTCCATATTTTAGTTCAAAATTTTGACCTTTTATTACAAATATGACAATTCGTAATATTATTTGACAAACAAAATCTGCTTTTAATATTCGTCAAATTATGGATGAGGAAAAAATTCTTTTAGTGAATTTATCAAAATGAAAAATTTGAAATACAAATGCTCAGCTTTTATGATTGATTTTGGTAAATAAAGTTGCACAAGCAGCGATGTCTCGTGCTGATATGTTAGAAAAAGACAGAAAGCCATTTTATCTTTATGTTGATGAATTTCAAAATTTTGCAACAGATACTTTTGCTGAAATTTTATCTGAGGCTAGAAAGTATAAACTTGCACTAATTATGGCACATCAGTATATCGCTCAACTTAAAGAATGATGAAAACAATGAGAGTCAAAAATTAAAGATGCTGTATTTTGAAATGTTTGAACTATGATGTCTTTTAAACTTTGAGCAGAGGATGCAGAGTATTTTGAAAAAGAATATGCACCAGATTTATCAGCACAGGATATTTTATGAATTGCGAATTTTAAAACTTATTGTAAATTAAATATAAATAATGCGACTTCTAGGCCATTTTCAATGTCTACAATTTGGGATCCATCTTGAAATGCAAAAATTGCGGAGATTTGTAAAAAATATTCAAGAATAAAATATTGAAGAAAGAAGGAGTTTGTTGATGAGGAAATTGAGGAAAAGTTAAAGGTTAGAAAAAAATAAAAATTTTTTTTGAAAAAAAACTTGCACTCTCATAATAAGAGTGCTAGAATATTTTTGCAATTTTAAAAAATAATTTTGTAAAAAATATGAATTATTACGATATTTTATGAGTATCAAAAGATGCTTCTGAGGCAGAAATTAAAAAGGCTTACAGAAAACTTTCAAGAGAAAATCATCCAGATTTAAATAAATGAGATAAGGAAAAAGAAGAGAAATTTAAAAAGATTTCTGAGGCTTATGAGACCTTGTCTGATTCGCAAAAAAAAGCAAATTATGATCAATTCTGATCATCGGATTGAAACCCATTTTGATGATGAGGTTTTTGATGATGAGCATGATGAGCATGAGGATTTTGAGGTGGTTTTTGATGAGCGTGAGGTGTAGATGTTGAAGATATTTTTTCATCATTTTTTTGATGATGACAATCAAGATATTCGTCAAGAAGAAGGTGATGACCTCAAAAATGAAGTGATTTAGAGGTAAATATTTCAATTACTTTTGAGCAAGCAATTAAATGAATTACAAAAGAATTAAATATTTCAAAATATGAAAAATGTTATTCTTGTGCTTGAAGATGAGCAAAAAATCCAAGTGATATTCAAACATGTTCAACTTGTTGATGAGTGTGACAGGTAGTTTGACAACAAAGAACACCATTTTGAAACATTCAAATGCAACAAACTTGTCCAGCATGTTATTGAGAAGGGCAAGTTGTAAAAAATAAATGTGATAAATGTTATTGAGAATGAAGAATTAAGGAAAATGTTTCTCTAAAAGTAAAAATTCCAGCTTGAATTTATAATTGAGCAACTTTAAAACTTGCATGAAAATGAGAAGCCTGAGTAAAATGATGAGGATATTGAAATTTATTTGTAAATGTTGCAGTTTGAGAATCAAGAGATTTTGAAAGAGATTGAGATGATATTTATGCTGATAAAAAAATCCATGTTTTACAAGCTATTTTATGAGATACTGTAAAAATTAAAACAATTTGGTGAGATTTAGATTTAAAAATTCCAGCTTGAGCTCAGGATTGAAAAATTTTTAGAATCAAAGAATATTGAATGCCAAAATTAAACAGGAATTGAGAAAAATGAAATATGTATTTGAAAATAAAATTACAAGTTCCTGAAAAATTGACAGATAAAGAGAGGAAAATGTATGAGGATTTAGCGAAAGAATCTTCGTTAAATGTAAAATCTGAGGAGAAAAATAAGTTGTTTGGGATATTTTAAAAATGTAAAAATTTAAAAATTATGATAAATTTTTT
>JAJOLG010000003.1 GCA_021129445.1 Candidatus Altimarinota bacterium
TTGAACTTGAATTGATGTTTTAAATCAAAAAATCCAAATTTTAAATGATGCAATTCAAAATTATAACGATTCAGTTTCCTCGTGAACAGTTTTGATTTCAGAGATTGAAAATTTATATTCGATTTTTGAAGAGTATGCAGAAGCTAATCCTCTTGACTCTATTGAAGATTTGGAATTTAAAAATGAAATGAAATTAAAAGCAAATGAGGAAGAGGAGATTATTGCAGAGAATATTTATTATTCAATGATTGATGATTTTGATTTTTCAGATAAGACAAATATTTCAGTGTCAAACTTACCAGTAATTGATTTTTCAATAGTTGAAGATTTTAGTGATGATTTATGACCAAATTATTCAAAGACTTTAAGAGAAAATCGTATTAAAAATATTATTACTGATAAACTAAATGAAAAATTGTCTGAAATAAATATACAAATATCTAGATGATGAGTAAATGAAGCAACTCTTGATAATTTTATTGATTTATGAGGTAAAAATATTAATGAAGTTCAAATTTCATCAACTTGAACAATTGCAAATGCTGATGATTTCGTGAAATCAATGATTTCAGATACTTCAAAAACTTTAAATGAAAATCTTAAAATTCAAAATAAAGCAATTTTAGATTCTGCAAAACTTGTTTCTTGAATGACAAAAAATGCAAGAATTAGAGATGCGGAAAAGAAAATTAAAACTTTGAAAAAAATGCTTCTTGTTGTAAAAAAACAAGAGCAAGCATATAATTCAATGGAAAAAATTTCATGATGTGAGCCTTGAGATGAAATTACAGAAAAAGGTTGAATAAAATATAATAAAGATTTAATGTCGTGTTCAAAATCTGATTTTAAAAAAGATATTGATAATCAAAAAAGAAAAATTTTCGATTGATTGTTTGATTTATCTCAAAAATTGAATACAGAATTTATTGCATATAAAGATAATTTAGAAAATTCAGTTTTTACAGATTTAAATGTTGTAATTGATGAAAATTGAAATTCAACTTGTAAGCCATGAACTGTTGATATGTGAAAATGATGTGTTGATTTATGAAAAGTTAAAACTCAATGAATTGCATATTGATCAGACGCATGAGCGGTTGTTTTGGATCCGTTTGATTGTGCAAATGCGACTGATACAAGAGCATGTCTTGAATTAAAAAACTGACTTCGTTTGACAATGTCTTGATCAAAAATTTTGATTAAATGAATTGTTTATTCAACAGAGGTTTGACCAATTAAATTTTGATGAATTAGTGCAGATTTAGATTCAACTTTTGAAACAATGGAAAAATTAACTTTAAATGATGCAACAAGATCTGATTCTGAAAATAAAAAAATTGCAAATAAAGTTTATTGAGAAATAATTTGAGGTTTCGATTTTAAATATGCAAATTGAAATTTTGTTTCTACTTGAACAATTTCTTCAAATTTAGATACAATTTTTACAAATAATTATTCAAATTTTACAAATTTAGATTTATTTTGAGATAAAAGTGAAAGAATTTTATCAATAAAAAATTTAGTTAAAGAAAAATTTTACAGCACTTTGGAAAATTTAAAAAATGTTGAAAATAATTTATGAATTGCAAGAAATATTGTTTGAAGTTGAGAAATTATTTTTGATAATGCTATACAATTTTCTCCATTTGTAAATTATTTAGATGAAAATATTTTCCAAAGAATAAAAATTTATAATTTGGTTGATAATTTAATTGATGTAAATTGAGATTTAACTTTCCCAGACCTTGCAACTTTTAAAGATCAAATCCATATTCAAAATTTTGAAGTGATTTTAAATGCTTATTTAAATAATTCAAATTATTCAAATATTCAAAATAATTTAAAAGAAAATTTAATTGTTTTGAAAAAATCACAAGAAAAAATTTGAATAAATATTATTTCTTGAAATGGTTTATATTCTAATATTTTAAATTTAAATTCACAAGTTCTTAATTTTACAGACACTTGATCGATTACAGCATCATCGATTTTATGAAAAATTGATGAAATTAAATCAAAAATCAATGTAATCAAAGAGCAATTAAAATATCTTGATAAACAAAATCAAAATATGATAAATTATTGAAAAATTGATTGATGTTCGCCAAATGAAACTCAAATTATTGATTGAATTGTGATGAATAAAGATTGAAAATTACCTTGTTCAAAAATTGATTTTGATAAAAAAATTAAAGATCAAAAGGTTGAGATTTTAAATCAATTATTTACTCTTGTTGAAGAATATAAAACTGAAATTAGAAATTATTCTTTGGTTGTTTCAAATAATTTAAGATCTAAAAATCAATCATGGATTGATTCTGATTGAAATTGATATTGTAAAGTTTGAACAATTCAAGTTTGAAATTGATGTATTGATCCAGCAAATATTAAAATCAAATGAATTGCATATTGAAAAGATTCTTGACCGGTGATTTTGGATCCGTTTAAATGTTCAACTGCTAATGCATCTTGAAAATATTGAACTAATTGAGCTTATAATTCAGTTGGTGAATGTAGAATTGCAAAAAATGCACTTCGTTTTGAAATAAAAAACTGAAAATTATCACTTGTTTGACTTGCATATTCACCAGAAGTTTGACCAATTAAATTTTGAGGAATTTGATCTTGAATGGATGCGTCGTTTTGAACAAATTCAAATTGAACAGATATTAAAAAATCATGTCTTGAAATTAAAAACCAAGGATTATCAAACGGTGATTGAGTTTATTTGATAGATCCAGATTGAGTTTGAATTTGAGAGGATGCGTTTGAAGTTTATTGTAATATGAATAATTATTAATAATTATTTAAAAATAAAATAAACATTTTATAATGTATTGATGAAAAAATAATCACTTTTTAGTTAAAGCAGGCTTTATGGCCTGCTTTTTTTATTTCTTCACAAAAACTTTATTCAAATAATGCCAAATTGTCTTCGCCTTTTCCTGATTTTCTGGTTTTTTAATTTGTTTCAAAATTTCCTTTGAAGTTTTTCAGATTTGTTTAGAAATTTTTCAAGTTATCTCTTTTCATTTTTCAGTTTTCGCCAAACCAACAGTTCACAAAGCTGCTCATCAAATAACGAATCACAATAAAATTTTTTCTGCTACTGATTTTTTACTCATTTTTTTTAAAATATTTTTCTTAGAAACTAAAAAAATAATTAAATAATTCAAATTTTAATTACTCAAAAAAAATTATTTCATTGCTAAATCTGATTTTTTATCAAAATATGAAATATTTCAGTCTTGATAAGAAATCATATTTTGCACATTAAAATTATTTTTTAAATTGTAAAAATTTTGTGCTCTCGCAATTTTCAAATTTAATTCTTCTTTTTTTGACAATAAAACTAATCTTTCTTTTTGTAATTGTCTAAGTTCGTATCATTTTGTTGAACTTTTATTTATTTGAAATGTATAAAATCACATCAAAACCACTCAAAATATTTGTAATCATAAAATTATTTTTTTGTATTTTGTGTTTTGCATAATTTGTTTTTAATTAAATTTTTTCAGCAATTCTCATTTTAGCACTTCTACTTCTTGGATTTTTTTCAATTTCTTCTTCTGTTGGGATTATCGGTTTTTTTGTGGTAATTTTTAATCTTTGTTTTTTATTGCAAATGCAAATTGGGACAATCGGTGGGCAAATGCAGTTTTTTTCTTCATTTCTGAAAAATTTTTTTACAATTCTATCTTCAAGTGAATGATATGAAATTACGATAATTCTTCATCATGGAGCCAAAACTTCGCATGCTCATTCAAGTCATTTTTCCAAAACTCACAATTCATCATTTACTTCAATTCTAATTGCTTGAAAAATTCTTTTTAATGTTGAATTTAAAAATTTTGGATTGATTATTTCAGCAATTAAATTTTTCAATTCTTCACTGGTTTTTATCGTTTCAATTTTTCTTTTTTCGCAAATTTTTTTTGCAATTTTTCTGGCAGATGGCTCTTCTCAGTATTTTTTAAAAATAATAAAAAGGTCTTGTTCGTGATAATTATTTATGACATTTCTGGCAGTTTTAGTGGCAGTTGTGTCCATTCTCATATCAAGTGGGCCATCATTTTGAAACGAAAAACCTCTTTCTCACTGGTCAAAATGTGTCGATGCAACTCAAATATCGAGTAAAATGCAATCAACCTCTCATTTAATATTTTCTTGCTCGCAAATTTTTTCAATATTTGCAAAATTATTTTTGATAATTTTCAAATTTTTTCAAATTTTTTCTAAATTTTTTTTAGCAAGCAAAATATTTTTTTCATCCTGATCAATTCAAAAGATTTTAATTTGCGGGAATTTTTCAAAGATTTTTTTTGAGTGTCATCATAGTCATAATGTTCAATCAATAAAATTTTTTTTACCCTCTAAATTTGCCTTGTTTAATACCTTTTCTAATAAAACTGGTGTGTGCATTGTGGAAAAAATGTGAACAACTTGTGGATAAAAAATTTACTCATGACAGTAAAAAAATCTAAAATTCTACAAAAGAAATTTAGATTTTTTTTATGAAAATGTCAACGCAATGTTCAAAAAATTTATACAATCAACTTGCAAATTTTTCTTAAAATGTTTTTTTATTTTTTTATCCAACATTTTTAAAACTACTCATCATTGGAATCATAAATGCAACAATTAGTGTTCAAACCATTCATCAAATAATTACAGTAATTAAAGGTTCAAGCATTGAAGTTAAATTTCTTACAATGTTATCAAGTTTATTTGTATTAACCTCAGAAATTTTTTTCAAAACTCAAAGTGTGTTTCAAGTTTGTTCTCAAATTTTTACCATTTGTGCAATTTCAAGCGAAAAAAAGAAATTTTCTTTTACATTATCATCATCCATTTTTCCACTTAATCACAACATTTCAGACATAGTTTTTCAGTCATTTATTCATCTTCTAATTTTATGAACTTCTTTTTGATAGAGAATTGATGGCATTGTTTCTGCAACAATTTTTAAACTATCTGCGATTACCACTCATGATGAAAGCATTAAAGTTAAATTATCTGCAAACATTACGATGTTTTTCATTTTTGAAATGTCTCAAAAAATTGGCATTCTTAATGCAAACCAGTCCACGATTTTTTGTATTGTGATAAATTGTGATTTTAAAAAGAAATAAATTCAGAAAAACGCAATTGGATACAAAAAGAGTGTTATGGTGTGGTCTTGCATAAAATGTGAAATTTCAATAATTTTTTGTGTTAAAGCTGGTAATTTATCAACACTTCAAAATGATTTTTCAAGTGCTGGAACCATATATTTCATCATTCACCAAAAAACCAAAAGTGCCATTCAAATCAAGATTCACGGGTAAATCATCGCTCATTTAATTTTTGCAATAAATTGCATTTGAGCCATTTCTTCTTTTGCTAAATCTTTCAAAACATCTGTCATTTTTCAAGATTTTTCAGCAGCTTTAATCATATGAACCCATTTTTCAGGAAAAATGTATTCGTAGTCTTTAAAAGCTTCCGATAAATGCATTCAATTTCACATTTTTTTAGCAAGCGACCTCATCAAAATTTCCATAGACTTTGATTTTGCTTGTTTTTGCATAATTACAATCGCATCAACAAGCCTAATTCATGAATCTAAAAGTGTCGAAATCTGGTCTAAAAATCAAACAACTTCTTTTTTTCAAATGAAAAATAATTTCCATCTTGCTTCGTTTTTTGCAAAACCTTGTTTTTTATGGAAAAATTTTGAAATATTTGCGATATTTCATGCAAATCTTTTTAAATCCTCAGTAGGAGTTAATTCTGAATCGAATTTGTCTTTAAATTGAATATTGTCTTTTTTTTCTGAAATTCATTGTTCATGATGACTTTCGATTTTTTTTCATCAAAAAAGTTTTGAAATGTCTTTTATTAAATCATTAAAAAAATTTTTTTGTTCTTTTTGAGGTAAAAAATTTTCTTGATTTTGAGAAAAATTTTCATTTTGAAATTGATTATTTTGAGGATATTCTTCTTGTTGAGAAAAATCTTCTGTTTGATTTTCTTGGTTTAAAAAAATATTTCACGCATCATCAGCTTGCCGTTGTCAGGCATAAGCCACCAAATTTCCATCTCAATCAAAAAGATTGCCAGCCTCGTCTGTAAAAAAATTGTTCAAA
>JAJOLG010000052.1 GCA_021129445.1 Candidatus Altimarinota bacterium
TATTTTCTCAATTAAAAATTTTTTCTTCATTTTTAAATCCTTTTTCTTATTTGCAAAAAATTCTTTTTCTTTTTGAAAAATATTTTTTAAAAAATCAAAAATATTATTTTGCACAAGTGTTTCAAATTCAAAAAATTTTTTCTCAAAAATATTTTTTTCCTGAAAAGTGAAATTTCAAATATTTTTTTCTAAAAAAATAAATTCTTTTTCAAAATTTTTTTTATTATTTTTTTCCAAAAAATTTTTTACTTTTTGGAAAAATTTTTCGTAATAAAAATTTTCTTGTAAAATATTTTTAATTTCAGGTAATTTTTCTTTGAAATTTTTTGTATCTTTTGATCAAATTTTATCAAAAGGAAATTTAAAAAAAGCTCTTGGAATTCAGGTTTTCTCCAAAACAAATTCAATTCAAAAACTTTCCATATCGACAAAATTTTCCTCTCAAATTTCTTTTTCTTCAAAAATTATTTTTTCAGAAGAGAGGATTGATGAAATTTTTCAAAAATTTATAAATTGTGGAACTAAAAATTCTTTTTCTTTTGCTTTTCAAAAAATTCTTCAAATTTGAACAAAATCTGGTTTTTGATTTTTGTATCAGCAAATTCAGAAATTTGCAACAAAATCAAAATCTTTTCCTTCTAAAAATTTTGTCAAATTATAAATTGAATCAAAATTTCAAATTCATGTACAAAAAAAAGAAAAATTAAATCATTTTAGATTCAATGATTTAATTTTTTCTTTAATTGAATTTAATTCAAAATTTGTTGCTGATACAATCAGAATTTTCATTATTTAATTTTATTCAAATTTTTTTTCAAAAAATCCAAAGCATGCACTGCTCTCTGATTTTCAGGATCAATTTCCTGAATTTCATCAAGTAAATCAAGTCATTTCTGAACATTTCAAATATCAATCATGCAAGCTGCTAAATCATTTAAAACCTGAGTATCTTTTGGATGTAAATTCTTCGCTCTTTCAAGTAAAACAATTCATTTTCACCTTTGTCCTGACATAAAAAGTGACCATCAATAACATCTTAAAACCTCAGGATTATTTGGTCTTAATTCATTTGCTTTTTTCAGTAATTCAATACTTTTTTTATAATTTCATTTTTTTGAATAAATAAATCATGCAAGATAATAGGCTCAATAACTTTTCGTTGTCAATGTTAAAACAAATTCCGCAGCTTGGAGAGCTTTATCAATTTCATCAAGTGATAATAAATTATCAGCAAGTTCTTCAAGTGCGTAAACACATCATGGATCATCGTACAAAATTTGATTTAAAATCTCAATTGCTCATTTATGATCTTTTGATATTTTTTTTCTTTCAGCTTTATCAAGCTCTTTAAGCTGTTCATTTGATAAATTTGCAATATTTTCTTGATTTTTTTTATTTAAAATTGTCATATTTTATAATTTAAAATTACTTCATAAAATTATTGATACATCAATATTCGTTTCTTCATAATATCATATTTTATCAACAAATTCAATATCAACTCATGGAAAAATCTCGTCCCAAAATTTTTTAAATGTCTCACTTTTTATTTTTGAATTATAAAAAATAATTTGTGTTTTTTTGAGATTTTCTTTCGAATTTCAAACATTTTCAATTTTAAAACCATATCTTTCAAGTCTTTTTGAAGCTTTTGATGCAACTCATCACCAATTTGTTCAATTTAAAACTTCAAAATTTGTTTGAGTTAACTCTCTGTTGTTAAAAATTAAATCTGTAAAAATTTGAATTCTTGAAAAATTACTTTCTCAAGAATATGGTATTAAAATAAATGCTCATCAGTAATCTGCCCTTGGAGGAGTTCATAAAAATCATCAAGCGGTATTCCAATCATCATTTAAAACAAAATTTAAAATTGATTTTTTATTGAAATCTCAAGCATAATTCGCAAGTGTAAATAAATCTCAAAAACTTAAATTTGTCTCAAAATTTTCTGAGATTATTTTTAAAATTTTTTTAATTTTATAAGGATTTACTAAAATTTCAGAAGATAAAGCCTTTTCTTTTATTGCATCCAAAACAAGCTGTTGTCTTTTTGCTCTGTCAAAATCAGATGTTGAATGCCTTGATCTTGCGTATTTTAAGGCAGTTTTTCAATCTAAATTATGAATTCATTTTTCAATTGCAAAAGTTTCGTATCACCGGTTTCAATCGGGATATGCTGTATCAACCAGTGTTTTCTCAACTTCAACGGTAATTCATCAAATTGCATCAACTAATTTTTCAAATCACTTGAAATCAATTTGTAAATAATATCAAATATCAACATTTGTAATTTTTTCAATTGCTTTTATTAAAGCATTTCTTGCCTGTTTTCTTGCGGTTTTTTTATCAAGTCAAAGTGCAACATATCTTGCAGTCATATCTCTCATAATTTCATTTATTCTACTGGATTTATACCTTGGATTGTAATTCACAAAAAAATCTCTTGGGATTGATAACATTGTCACTTTTTTTGTTTTAAAATCAAAAGATGCAAGAATTATTGTGTCAGTCAAGTCTGCTCACTCATGATCTCATCATCATGCTCAAATCAACAAAATATTTACATATCAATTTTTATCTTTTTTTAATTCTGTAAAAACAGGTTGAAAAAATTTCTTTGACAGCTCTGATGCTGTAAAATCATAAATTCAAAAAATTATTTTCGCAGAAGAAAATATAATTAAAAATAAAATTGTGTAAAAATATATTTTATAAAAAGATTTTTTTTTATTTTTTATTCTTGATAAAAAATTTTGCCTAATATTTGTTTTATCAAAAAAACTTTTAGAAAAAATTGATTTTTCTAAATTTAATTTAATTTTTTTATTGTCTCAGATTTTTTTTTGAAAGAACATTATTTATTTATTTTTTACAATTCAAATAAAAAATTTCCCTTGTGCAAGAAAAATTTTTTAAATTAAAAGATTTTTTACAAAATTATTTTTTTTCAATAATTTTATCAATAAGTCAGTATTTAAGAGCCTCTTCCGCTGTCATAAAATTATCTCTATCGCAATCTTTTTCAACCTGTTTTACATCTTTTCAAGAATGTTTTGCTAAAATTTTATAAAGCCTATCTCATGTTTTTATGATGTGTTCAGCTGCCAATTTTATGTCTGTGGCTTGTCATTCTGTCCCTCAAAGTGGCTGATGAATCATAATTTCCGCATGCGGAAGTGCAAATCTTTTTCATTTTTTACCTCAACATAAAATAATTGACCCCATTGATGCAGATAATCACACAGAAACTGTTGAAACCGGACAAGAAATATATTGCATTGTATCATAAATCGCAAGTCAAGCAGTCACATGTCCTCATGGACTTTGAACATACATCGTAATTCATTTTTTCGGATCCTGTTTTTCAAGAAATAAAAGTTGTGCAATTATCGTATTTGCAACATTATCATCAATTGCTGAACCTAAAAAAATCACTCTATCTTCAAGAAGTCTTGAAAAAATATCGTAAGCTCTTTCTTGTCATCAAATTTTATCAATTACTGTTGGGATTAACATAAATTTTTAAATTATTTTTTTTAATTGAAATAAAAAATTTTTTTAAGGCAAGAAAAAATTATTTTTGATGTAAAAAAAATTTTTTTAGTGATTTGTAAATTTTTTTTGAGAGAAAAATATTTTTTTTTGGGTAAAATAAGGTGATTTTAAAATAAAAATAAAAAAAATGAGTTTTGAAAAAAAATACAACGATTATAATTCTGAAGAAATAAAGGAATCTATTGATAATTCTGAACAAGAAATTGTAAAAAATATTCAGTGAATAAAGAAGGATATTATAAAAAAGATTTTTTGAAAAAAAATGTTTAATTCACAAGATGAAATATGAGTTTTTAAAGATTATTTGGAAAAATATAAAAACAATTTAGAAAAATCTAATTTAATTGAAAAAGAGAAAAATGAAATTATTTGAAAAATAAATAATATCTTAAAAAATAAAGATTTTTTAAAAGATTATAAAGTTCAATTTGAAAAATTTTATAAAAAACAAACGCCAGACTCTTTGATAAAAGATTTTTCCGTTTTATGAGAAGAAAATTTAGAAAAAATTAAGTGATACAATGGATTTTTTGAAGAAAATATTCAGATGTTTTTAAAATTTTCTTTTGTAAATAAAATGGATTTGAAAAATATTTTGAAATCAAAAATAACAAGAAAAGAAAAGGAAATTACTGAAAGGTATTTAAATTTTTTACAGATAAAAAAAGTACCAAATTCTCGTGCGAAAAATATTTATGTTGAAAATATTGAATGAAATTTTTCAAAAAATGATGATATTTTTGTCGAGAAAGATTTTGAATGAAATAATCATTTTTTTAGTTTTAATGACATTTTAAATGATTTAGAAACTTTTTGAATTGAGTGTTGAAATATAAATTTTGAAAATTCAGAAGAGTTAAAATGAGAAATTCAATCACCAGAAAGGCAGATAAAAACAGCCCTTGCAAAAAATAATTTACTTGAAAAAAGAAACCAACAAGAAAATTTAATTTTTTGATTTAAAGAAAGAGATTTATTAGAAAATAAAGATGAGAGAAATTGATTTTCTGCTGAAAAAATAGTTGAATGGTTTTTTAGATATTCTGCACAACATATTGAAGAAGAAAATCCAAATTTAAAAATTAAAATAATTCAAGCCTCAAAATGAGAAGATGAAAAAGAGAAAAATGATTTATTTATTAAAGTTAAAAATTTAAACACTTGAATTTCTGTTCAAAAAGAATTGCAAATGACACTAAATTCAAATCCAGATGTTTTAAAGCATAAAAGATTTCAAATTGAGAGAAGAAAAAAAGATGAAAAAAATATTTGAAAAGATATAGACCTTGAACTTTTACATTTACAAAATTTGGATTTTGCAAGAGCTTTGAAAATTTGGAGGTTGTCAAATAGACCAATTTGATGATTAAAAGAAATATTTTCTAATGAGGATAAAAAATATTTAGAAGAAACTTTTAGTAGAATTTTGGAAAAAATAGTGAAAAAAATTAAATAAAAATATGATAAATTTAAAAAAATCACCAGAAATATTTTCTCAAAATCAAGAAAAAATTGAAAATAAAGAAGTACAAAGCAATTTCGAAGAATTAAAAAAATCAAAAGAAAAATGATTTTTTGATAAAGCCTGAGAAAAAATTTCTCATTATTATGATGTTGCTGAAAAATCGATTAAAAAAGATGTAAAAGAGAAGAAATGGTGAAAATTGCTTTTGAAATGATGAGCTACACTTTTGTGATTATGGTGAGTAAAAAAGGCCACTGAACTGGTGTCTTCTGCGACTAAAAATATTTTTAGCATTTTTGGATTTTGAAAAGAAAAATTGGATGAATCTGTGTCAAATACAACATGGGAAATGTTAAAATGACCATTGAAATTTATAGTCTGATGAGCTGTTGTTAATCAACTTTTTAAATTTATAAATTGAGAATCACCATTGGATCAATTGTGAGATTTTGTGCAAAAAAATTTGTGAGATGTGCCAGATGCTTTGAAAAAAATGCTGTATCAATTACCTGTGGTTTGATGATTGATAAAATCTTCTTTTGAAAAATCGGATGATGATGGCGTAGAAATCAAAAGAACTGACAGGCATAATAATCCAGCCGCGATAATTTATGAATGATTTTCAAAAAATTTAAAAGTTTTGTGATATGTTGAATGAGAGGATTTTGAAAAATGAGATGAGTTTACCGATGAAGAATGAAAAAAATATCATACAATAAAATTTAAAGACAAAAAAACTTGAATTGAGGCAACGATAAAATTGATTGATAAGGTTTGATTTTTTAATGAAAGTTTGTGAAAAAATAGGTGGGATTA
>JAJOLG010000057.1 GCA_021129445.1 Candidatus Altimarinota bacterium
TAAATTGTAAAAATTTTCAAAATTATAACTGCTTTTTCATTGTGAAAATAATGATTTGCAAGAAAATCTGCTCAGAAAAAAAGTCCATAAGCGATAAAAATTCAAGTTATCATTTGAATTGCAAATGTGTAAAATAATATTGTTTTTACCTTATCATATTTTTTTTCTGTGATAAATTTTGGCAAAAAATATTGTAAACTTTCTGTTAATCAAAAATCATTATACATTGAAATTAGTCAAACAAATGATAAAATTCAATACAAAAGTCAAACATCAGAGACCGAAAGTGAATCAGAAACTAAAATTTTTACAATGTATCAAGTTGGTGCGATGATAAATGAAAAAAAATAAAGCCAAAAGCCTTTTTTTAAAAATTTTTCTGAAAGCGATTTATGTTGGTCTATCATTTTTATTCTTTAAAATTTACAAAATTATTTTTAAGTGTATTTATTATTTAGTCAATTTTTTTAAAAATTTGATATTTTATAAAACTTGACACAAAAAAATTTTAACTAAAAATACATCACTGTTTTGAGTTTTTTGTTTTATAAAATAATATTTTTTATGAAAATCGTCACAATTTGATGATGAAATTGACAATCAAATTTGCTTTCAGCATTTTATGAATATCTTTGAAAAAATGAAAAAATGAGGAAGATCGTCAAATTATCCGCAATTGTTTCCATGAGTGATGATGGAAGAACGACTTGAAAATTGATGAGGGCATTTGACAGCGAATTATGAATTCATTTGCCACCTCCGTGAGATTTGAGAAGGTGTTTATTTGCCTTGTCTGATTCGAAATTTAGAAAAAATTTTCAGATGCTTTTTGAATCTTTGGTTTCTGACGAAGATGAGCCAATAAAAAATTTTACGATTAAAAAAATATTTTTTGAGACTATAAAAAAAATTTTGTCTGATGAAAAAATTTTTCCAATTACTGAAAAAATTTATGAAGATTGAAGGAAAATAATTATTGAAGAAAAAAATTTTTCTGATGAAGAAAAAAAACTTTTACAGGTAAAAAAGAATTTTGAAGAATTTCTGCATCAAGAGTGATTTTTTTTCGAGCATGTTAAAAAAATTTTGTGAGAATTTTTAGATTACAAAATCCCGCTTGAAGAAGTGATAAAATGACATAAATGTTGAAATTTGATTATGGCTGGACTTTACACGGAAAAGTGAAAATTTTGAGCGATGATTCAAAGGATTCATAAATTGATGAAAGTGCCATTTGATGTAATTCCTGTGACAATGGAGAAGGCAAACATTATTGCTGAAACTGATAAATGAGAGGTGATTGAGTCGCAAGATGCGATTTCAAATGCGGTAGATTACGAGTGAAGAATTGAGACTTTGCAATTAACAGATTGTTCAAAAGAGTCAGATTTTAATCCATATGCTTGAAAAAAAATTGAAGAAGCGGATTATATTTTTATTTGACCGTGAGATATTTTTACTTCAATTTGAGCAAATTTTATTTTTCCAAAAACAAAATGATATTTTCAAAATACAAAAGCGAAAATTTATTTTATTGCAAATAATACAAATAAAAAATGAGAAGCGAGTTGATTTAAAGTTATTGATTTTATTGATGAAGTGATAAATTTTTTGTGAGTGAAGATTGATTGAATTTTTGTGAATAATAAAAGGTTGGATTTGAATTTGGCAGATTTGGATAGATTTAAAAATGATATTTCTGTAAAATGATGAGATTTTGTTTATACAACTCCGCAAGAAGAGGAGTATTTTAAGGCAAAATGAATAAAAGTGATAAAGTGAGATTTTTTGGACAGAAAAACATTTTACAAGCATAATAAAGAAAATTTGATGGAAAAAATTTTTGATGAAATTGAGGATACAAAAGAGGAGAGGATTTCAAGAAAATTTATTGATTTTATGAAAAAGGCTTTTGGAAAATAAAAAATGAAAAATTCTTGCTTTGGCAGGAATTTTTTTTTATTTTTTTAAAAAATAATTTTATTTATGTCAAACATCCGTGAAAATAAAAGGTTTAATATGAAAAAAGAGATTAAAAATTCGATTTTTGAGAGTGATTATACGCATGAGGAACTTTCTTGTGAATTAGAAACAATTTATCAAAATTGAAATTTTTGAGTTTTAAGGAATGAATGGACCTTGTAAGGAAAAATACTGAGAAAATTATAAAAATACAGAATATGAAAAATAAATATTTATTATAAAATAATTTTAACTACTGAATATATTGAAATTTTAGATCTGTTAAAAACAGTATTATTCTAAATTTTTATATTGAGATTTTTTAAGAAATTTTGATACTTTTATTTGATTAAATATTTTAAAATTAAATATTTTACCGCACAGATGTAAAATATTTAATGAAAAATTATGAATTCGAGTTTTAATTATTGAATGAAAATACAAAATATTTTACAAAATCAACGAAATGAAAAAAGAAGTTTACATTTTAAAAATTTTTTTAATTAGTCAAAATGATGAAAATTTTTTTTAAAAACAAATGCCACAAATACAATTTTTTTTACCGGCTATGATAATTTTTTTTACAATAATTTTGTGATATTTTTTTTATAAAATTTTTCGTAAAAATCAGAGGAGAAATGCGGATTTTGAGAGATCGATGGACTTGATTTTTTTGAATTTATCTTTTCCGATAAAGGATTCAAGGCAGGATAAAGATAATGATGCAGAATCAGTTTGAGGGTCTGATTTTAAGGCTTATTCTGATGTTATGACTCAGCTTTACGAGTCGCTTTATTCTATTTATTCTGGAAATAAAGAATATGAATGAGAGGATTTTTTCTCTTTTGAGATGGCGGTTATTAAGAAGAGGTTGCATTTTTATATGGTGATACCGAGGTCTGCGAGGATTTTGATAGAAAAAAAACTATCTTCTTTTTATCCAGATATTTTTATTGATGATGTAAAAGATTACAATATTTTCAGAGAAAGTTCAAAGGTTGCGACAAAAGTTTTTTTATTTGAAAAAGAGGAGTATTTTCCGATAAAAACTTATGATAAAATGTCAGCAGATCCGTTGAATACAATTATAAATTGACTTTCAAAGTTTGAGGAAGATGAAACTGTTGCAATTCAATTGACGCTGAGACCTGTAAAAGAGTGATGGCAAGAGGATTGAAAGAAAAAATCTGAAGATTTGTGAAAATGAAAAAAAGAAGATAAAAAAAGTGTTTGGAGATTTTTTAATCCGATAAATTGGATAAAATGATTTTTTTATTTGCTTTTAAATGATGCACCGAAAGAAGATAAAGATGATGAGTGATGAAAATTGACAAAATGAGAACAAGAAATTGTTGAACTTTTAGAGGAGAAAATTTGAAAAAATTGATTTGAGTCTGTGATGAGAATTATTACAACCGCTGATGATCAAAAAAGGGCAGATGCGAATATGGATATTATTTCTCAGGCTTTTGAGCAATATATGGACCCATGAACAAATGCTTTTAAAGAAGTAGAAGATGAAATTTCAGAGGATACAATTTTTAATTACTGAATGAGAAATTTTGATTTTCATCAAGGTTTTTTTGATAAAATTTTTTGAAATGAGAAAAAGTTGATGATTTTGTCGCCAAAAGAATTGACATCATTTTACCATTTTCCAAATATAAAATTTAATAAATCCATTGTAATTAAATGGCAGGAATTTAAAATTGCACCAGCTCCAGCAGATTTGCCAGAATCTTGAATTTTGATTTGAGTAAATTCTTACAGATGAGTTGAAAGGGAAATTAGGGTTTTGCCAGATGATAGAATGAGGCATTTTTACATTATTTGAAAATCTTGAACTTGAAAATCTACGATAATTACGACAATGGTGAGGCAAGATTTGGCAAATTGAGAGTGAGTTTGTATTATTGATCCGCATGGGGATTTGGTTGAGGATGCGCTTGAATATGTGCCAAGACATAGGGCTGATGATATAATTGTGTTTAATCCATGAGATTTGGAAAGACCAATGTGATTGAATTTATTTGAAGCTGAGTGAGATGACAAAAAAGAATTTGTTTCACAAGAGGCTTTATGAATTATGATAAAACTTTATTGAGAAGAGATTTTTTGACCTCGTCTTCAAACTTATTTTAGAAATGGAGTTTTGACATTGATGGCTGATGATGAAAATTGAGCAACGATTATTGATATTATGAGGCTTTTTACCGATGAACCTTATCAGAAAATGAAAGTTGCAAAATTAAAAAATCCAGAGGTTAGATCGTTTTGGGAAAAGGAAATGGCAAATACTGGTGAAAGGGAAAAAATGGAGATTATTCCATATTTTGCAGCAAAATTTTCTCCATTTAAGACAAATTCTCAAATTCGTAATATTATTTGACAGCCAAAATCATGATTTGATTTCCGTGATGTAATGGATAATCAGAAAATTTTATTGGTAAATCTTTCAAAATGAAAATTGTGAGATTTGAATGCAAAACTTTTGTGAATGATTATGGTTTCAAAGATTCAAATGGCAGCGATGAGTCGTGCCGATATTGAGTGAAAAGACAGAAAGGATTTTTATCTTTATGTTGATGAGTTTCAAAACTTCGTGACAGAGTCTTTTGAATCGATTTTGTCTGAGGCTCGTAAATATCGTTTGTGATTGATTATTGCACATCAATATATTTCACAAATTACAAAAATGAATTGAAAAGAGGACCATGCGATTAAAGATGCAGTTTTTTGAAATGTTTGATCGATGATGAATTTTAAAATCTGAGCAGAGGATGGGGAGATTATGGAAAAAGAATTTGCACCGGTTTTTACAGCTCAAGATCTTGTAAATATTGCAAATTATAACGCTTACATAAAATTGAATATTAAATGAACAACATCAAGAGGGTTTTCAATGAAGACGATTTATGATACTTCTGGTGCGGATCCTGAGGCTGCGAAGGCCTATAAACAGTTGTCGAGATTGAAGTATGCGAGAAAAAGAGAATTTGTTGAAAAGGAGATTGCGAGGAGGATTGAGGGGTAAAATGATAAAATATGAATTATGAATAATAAAATAGATAGTCTTAAAAAAAGATTTATAAAAAAAATATGAATTATTGATAAAAATGAATTTTTAGAAATTAAAAAAATACTTAAAAATCTGTATTTTTAAGTATTAAATATTTTTTTTGGCCCAGATAAAAAATCTGGGGTGGGTCCCGAAGGAATTTGTAAATGAAAGATAATTAAATAAAAAATAAAGTAAATAAAAAAATGCTAAAAATAAACAAAATAAATTTAAAAATTTGAGAAAAAAAAATATTGAATGATATTTCGTTTGAAGTAAAAAAATGAGAGATTTTCAATATTTTATGACATAATTGAAGTTGAAAAACTTCACTTTTAAAGTCAATAATTTGATTAAATAAAGTAAATTGAGAAATTTTTTTTGATGGTGAAAATATTTCAAAATTGGATATTTCAGAAAAATCTGAAAAGTGAATTTCTTATATTATGCAAGAAATTCCAGAGTATACCTGAATTTCTATAAAAAATTATATTAAAAAAATTTTGGAGAAAAATTGAAAAAAAATTGATGATGAAAAAATTTTTTTTGAGTTAAAAAATTTTTTTACAAATTTTTGACTTGATTTTGAAAAATATCAGGAAAGATATTTTGATTCGCATTTATCTTGATGAGAAAGGAAAAAAATTGAGATTATTACAAATTTTTTGATGGATAAAAAATTTTATTTACTTGATGAAATTGAGGCTTCGTTGGATGCGACTTCGAGAGATGTTTTAATAAAAATTATCAAGGAAAAAAATCA
>JAJOLG010000077.1 GCA_021129445.1 Candidatus Altimarinota bacterium
AAACAAAAACAAAAAGCTAAAAGTTATTAGCTTTTTTTTGGTGTGAGAAAAATTTGAGTTTTGGGGAAAAATTTTAAAAATAAAAAAAATAATTTATTTAAAATAAAAAAACTTTTTCAAATATCGGCGTTTTTATTTATTTTAACACTATCTTGATGTAATCAAGAGTGGAATTATTGAATTAAAAATTTTGAAGAAAAAAAATTTTTGGAAGCAGAAAAAAATTTTAAAAAAATACAAAATCCTGATGAAAAAATTTTGTTTAATATTTGAAATTCTTTATATAAACAAAAAAAATTTTTGGAAGCAGAAAAATTTTTTAAAAAAATTTATGAAAATAAAAAAATTTCTGATTTAAAAAATTCTTGAAAAATTGAATATCAGATTTGAAATGTAAAATATAAAATTTGAGAACAACTTGAAAATCCTGAAAAAAACTCAGATGCAGAAAAATTACAAAGAATTTTTTGAAAAAATTTTGAAAAAATTACTGAAAATTACAAGGAATCAATTGCAAATTATAAATTATGAATTGAAAAAAATTGACAAATTTTAGAAAAAAATCCAAATAATTTAGAATTAAAAAAATTTAATAAAATCTTGAAAGAGAATTTAAAATTTGTTGAAGAAAAACTAAAAAAGTTGCAACAAGAACAACAAAAACAGCAATGAAATCAATGAAAAAAACAAAAAAAAGATCAAAAAAAATGAGATAAAAATTGAGAAAAACCAAAAAAAAATCAATTAAATTGAAATGATTTAAAAAAATTAGAAGATCAATTAAAAAAATTGAATAGCGAAGAAACTGAATTAAAATGAGGCTTTCAAAGAACTTGAAATAAAAAATTTAGATTAAAAGACGAACCTTGAAAAATGCAAATGGACACGCTGGATGAGTTTTTAGAAAAAGAAAAGAAAAAAAATGAGAAAATTCCTGATAATTGAGAGAGAAATTGGTAAAAATTTAAATTATAAAAATTTCTAAATTTATTAAAATCTAGAAATTTTTTGGTCGAATTTAGTATTTAAAGATTTTATTTACACAAAACTTATTAGCCACTCAAAAAATATCACAATTAATTTTCCTCACTTTTATCAAAATCAACATTATTTTTTCTACAATTTTAATCTGCTCTGTCGCCTTTTCTGCCTTTATTTTTGCAACTTTTACAGCTCTACTTTTTCTTTTTGCAACTCTTTTTAAATTAGCTTTTCTGATTTTTTCTGAATTTTTTTTCATTATTATTTTTTATTTTGCTTTCATTCTTTTCCCATCACAAGTATCTTTTGCCCATAATCATAAATTATTTTCACGAGCAAAATCTTCATTTTGTCTAAATTCTTTTTGATATTTATAAAAATTTTTTTTGTAAGTATATTCCCATCAAAACCCATCTTTTATCATTTTTCAATTCAAATTTTCTCAATTTAAAAACACATATCACAAAATCCTTCAATATCTATCAATACCATTATTTCATTGAGTTTTATCAAGTTCAATTTGCACAAATTCAGAATTTCAAACCAATTTTTTCAAATAATTACTCGCCTCGTCTCAAAAACATTCCTTGTATCAAAAACGAATTTTGTAAGATTCAGGTGTATCTAAACCAATCATTCTTACTGATTTTTTCTCTCAATTTTCATTAAAAACCTTGATTGTATCTCAATCTAAAACTTTATAAACTTTGTATGAAATTTTGTCAGAAATTTGTGAAATATTTTTTAAAAATTCTTGTTTTTCAGAAATATTTTCTGTCCCAGAAATTTCTTTTTCATCTGATTTTTTTACATTTTTTACAAAAATATTTTTTTCATCGATTTTTGATATTTGTTTTTCAATTTTTAAATTTTCATTTTTTTCAAAATCTCAAATTTTATCATTTCACAATAAAATTACAGCAAAAGCTCAAAAAATTAAAATTGCATTTATTGCAAAAATTTTTAACCTTAAATTATTTTTTACATTTTCAATTTCGAAATCCTGTTTTTTCTCCTTATTTTCAAATTTTTTTTCAAATTTTTCCATTTTTTTTAAATTATTTTTCACCATTAAAAAAAATATTTTCACAAAAGAAAATATTTTTTCATTTTTATTTTCCACATTTTACTTTAATCAAAACTCTTCATTATTCAAATAAAATCACACTTTTGACTTATTTTTTATAAAAGTTTTAAAAGTTTTTTGTCTCAATTCTGCAATAAAAAATTTTAAATTTGGTAAAAATCAAGGATTTTCAGAAACTTTTTCTTCCCAAATATCCTCATAGATTTCCTCCGGAGATTTAATTTGTCAAATATTTTTTATAAAATACCTCATAACATCAAGTTCTCTTGGCGATAAATCGCTTGTAATCACCTCTCAATCAAGAGTCTTGTGAACTTTTTGAGCTGTAAAATCAATTTTTAAATCCTTAAACTCATAAACCTCCCTTAAATTCTGTGATTTTTTCAACAAATTATCCGCTCTTAGCTTCAATTCTCTCAAATCAAACGGTTTTGAAATGTAATCATCCGCACCGGCTTCAAGTCAATCAATTTTCGAATCAATCGAAAGCCTTGCAGTCAGCATAATAATCGGAGTTTTTCAATAAATCGCATCTTTTCTAATATTTTTACAAACATTAATTCAATCCATTCACGGCAAATTTAAATCCAAAATCACTAAATCAAACCTCTCAGAAGTCGCCTTTTCATATCACTTTTTTCAATCTTCAATCTGCAAAATCTCATTTTTTTCATCTCACATTTCAAAAACAGATTTTACAATATCTGAAATTTGCTTATCGTCCTCAATTATTAAGATTTTCATAAAAAATTTTTATTTTTTATTTATTGTAATGGAAAAATAAAATTTGTAAAAAAAATTTAAAAAATCATTTTTCAAAGCAAAATATTTTTTTAAATTTTTAAATTTTCTATTTTTTTTAAATATTTTAAAAAAATAATTGATTTAAAAAAAAATCTTAATTTAATTTCAAAAATTAAAATTAAATCAAGTGTCAAAAAAAATCGCAATCCTAACCGACTGGCTATCCCCTCGCTGATGAGCAGAAAAAGTATTTTTAGACTTGATAAAAATTTTTCCCGATGCAGATATTTTTACAACAATTTTTAATAAAAAAAATTTTCCTGAATTAAAATGAAAAAAAATCATCACTTCATCACTTCAAAAATTACCAAAAATTTTTAGAAAACACACTTTATTGATGCCGTTTTACCCAAAGGTCGTCGAAGAATTTGATTTTTCTTGATACGATTTTGTAATTTGAAGTTCGTCAAATATCACAAAATGAATTATCACAAACCCTGAAACTAAATACATTTGCTACTGCCACACACCGGTTCGTGCACTTTGGTCAGAGCATAAAATGTTTGAAAATGACCCGAGGTACAAACTTTTTCCAAATTTTTTATTACAAAATTTATTACACAATTTAAGAATAAAAGATTTTTTAGCATCTCAAAGAGTTGATCAATTCGTTGCAAATTCTGAATTTATTGCAAAAAGAATTCAGAAATTTTATAGAAAAAATGCAGAAATTATTTATCCAAATTGCGAAATTAAGATTGCAAAAGACTACAAAAAAGAAAAATGAGAATATTTTTTTGTAAATTGTCGCTTAGTTCCAACAAAAAAAGTGGGTTTTTTAATAAAAACTTTCAACAATATTGCAAAAAATTATCCTGAAATTAAAAATAAAAAAATAAAAATCTTAGGTAAATGACCAGAATTAAAAAATTTAAAAAAATTGATAAAAAACTGAATTTTTTGAGAAAATTGAGAAAAAAAATTTTGAGATAATTCAGAAAATATTGAAATAATTGAAGTGGATGAAAAAAAATTTTCAGAACAAAGAGAAAAATTAATGTCAAAAGCAATCGCCTTTTTGCATCCACAAATTGAAGATTTTTGAATTACCCCAATTGAAGCTCAACAATTTTGAGTTCCTGTGATTTGATTTTGAAAATGATGAATTTTGGAAACCGTTCAAGCTTGAAAAACTTGAGAATTTTTTTACGAAGAAAAGGAAGAAAGTTTAATTGATGTTATTAAAAATTTTGATGAAACAAAATATTTAAAAGAAAATTTTGAAAAAAATGTAAAAAAATTTAATTTTGAAAATTTTAAGAAAAAAATTTTAGAAATTGTGGAAAAATAAATTTTGATAAGAATGAATTTTTAACTAAATTTATTACAAAATTTATTACAAAATAATATACTAATTATGACAGCAAATCAAATAGTACCAATTACAGACGTTAGAAAATATGCTTCAAAATATCTAAAAGACCCAAAACAAACTTTTTTTGTAGTTGTGAATAATAGACCAAAAACAATAATTCAACCGGTTGAAGATTTTGAAAAAATGCAAAAAGAACTCATTGAACAAAAAAAGATAATTACAGAATTAAAAGAAAAACTTAGACTTAAACAAGAAGCCAATTATGTAAAAAATTTACATAATTATGTAAATTCTGATAAATATGAAAGCTACTGACCATTTAATTCTGCTGATGAAATGTTTGAAGATAATGATTCAAAAACAAATAAAATTATCAAAAATGCATAAACTCCTTTGAATAAAATTTTTAACAGGCTGAAAAAAAATTTTTTTAAAAGAATTAGAAAAATCACTAAAAAATTGAGAGCAAAATTTTGCTGTGACACCAAATCCTGAAATTATGCTTGCTTCATCAAAAAATCCTGAATTAAAAAAAATTTTAGAAGAGGCAAAATGGAATTTACCTGACTGATTTTGAATTGTAATTTGAGGTTTTATTGAGGAAAATTTTAAAAAAATTTTTTGAAATTGAGAAAAAAAACTTTCTGGAATTAAAAATTTTTTTTATCAAATAAAAAAATTTTTCTTATTTTTTTATTTTTTTTGAAAATTTTTTTTACTAAAAATTTTTTGAAAAAAGTGAATTTCACCAATTAAAAAAAGAATCTGCGGTTCAGATATTTTTTACGATATTTGCAAATTAGCGGAAAAAAATAATTTTGGAATCTATTTAATTTGATGAGCAAAATGAGTTCCGCAAAAAGTTGAAGAAAAATTAAAAAAACTTTATCCAAAAATAAAAATTTTTTGAACCTTTGATTGAAATTTTTGAAACGAAAAAGAAATTTTTGAGTTAGAAAAAAATTTACAAAAAACAAATCCTGAAATCATTTTTGTGGCGATGTGATCACCAAAACAAGAAATTCTGATAAAAAAATTTTTTACAAAAAATAAAAAAATTTTATTTTGAATTTGAATTTGATGAACTTTTGACTTTGTAATCTGAAAACAAAAAAGAGCTCCAAAAATTATGCAAAAAATGTGATTAGAATGGCTTTTTAGACTTTACAAAGAGCCAAAAAGATTTTGAAGAATCTGGGATGCGACTTTTGGATATTTAACAATGCTTTACAAAAACCTGTAATTTAAAAGAAAAAGCACGATAAATCGTACTTTTTCGCACCTTACTATTTCTAGATAAGGTGAAATTGCTAAAAAATAATATTTTAAAAAATAAATAATGCAAATTAAAATGAAAAATAAAGATACAATAATTTTACACGACCATTTTTTATATTATTGATGAGGAGAAAGGCTTGTTTCACTTCTTGCAAAATGACTCGATGCTGATTTAGCAACTTGATTTTTTAATCCAAATTCAATGCCGCCAGAAAATGTTTGATTTAAAAATCAATTTATAAAACTATCAAAACCAACTTTTTCTCAATGATGGAGGCATTTTAAAATGATGTGGGTTTTTA
>JAJOLG010000016.1 GCA_021129445.1 Candidatus Altimarinota bacterium
TAAATCTGAATTTGCAATTTCAAACATTTTTTTGTAAGTATCTCTTTCAATTTTTACATGCATTATCGGCATCATTTCAGAAATTTTTTCTCAAAAATTTTCTGCCACAATTTCTTTTTTTTCAGAAACTTTATGTTCAGTTTTTTCTTTTTTAAAATCAAAATTTGTATCAATTTCATCAATAATATCAACATTTTTTTCAAGTCTAATTTTTTTTAAATCATCTTCACAAAATAAAACTCTTCATTTTATTTTTTTATATTCAATTTTTTTTGATAAAACATATCTGTCAAGTGTGCGAAGTGAAATTCATGCGATTTGTCATGCCTCTTTTCTTGTGATGCTGTAATTTTTCATTGTAAAAAATGATTGTTTTTTAAAAAATTTTTAAAATTCTCAAAAAATTTTTTATTTAGTCAAAAAAATTTTTTTGACTGATGAAAAAAAAATATGAAGATGTAATAAAATAAAAAAAATTTTTTATGTCAAAAAATACAGTTCAAGCAAGAAAATTAAATGGTTTTCGTGATATTTTACCAAGTTTAGCAATTCAAAAAATTGAAATGCTAAAAAAAATTTCTGAAACATTTCAAAGTTTTTGATTTGCTCCAATTGAAACTCCGCACCTTGAATATGCTGATGTTTTAGTGTGAAAATGAAGTGATGAGATTCAAAAAGAACTTTATCGTTTTGAGGATCATTGAAAGAGAGATGTTGCATTAAGATTTGACCAAACTGTGCCCTTAGCGAGGTTTACTGTGGAAAATTTGCGTTTGCAAAATATTTCCTTGCCTTTTAAAAGGTATGCAATTTGAAATGTTTTTCGTTGAGAAAGGGCTCAAAAATGAAGATATCGTGAGTTTACTCAATGCGATTTTGATTTTATTTGAACAAAATCTCTTGCCTCTGATGTTGAAATTATTCAAGTAATTTATTCGACTTTGAAAAATATTTGAATTGAAAAATTTACAATTTCCTTGAATAACAGGAAAATTATGAATTGATTTTTTGAGTATTTGTGAGTTTTAGAAAAATCTGAGTGAATTTTGAGAATTGTTGATAAAATAGCGAAAATTTGAGAAGAAAAAGTTGAAAAAGAATTGATTGAAACTGAAAAAATTTCTTTTGAAAATGTAAAAAAAATTTTAGAATTTGTGAATTTAAAAGAAGAAAATTTTTCCGATAAAAAAGAATTTTTTGAAAAAATTTCTGAATACAAAAATTTTTCTGAAAAAATAAAAAATTGAGTTGAAGAATTGGAAAAAATTTATGAAATTTTGTGAAAATTAGATATTCCAAAAAATTTTTACAAGGTAGATTTTTCAATTGCAAGAGGGCTTTGATACTACACTTGAATGGTTTACGAAACAACTTTGGACGATTTGCCGTGAATGTGATCGGTTTGTTCGGGTTGAAGGTATGATGATTTGACAAAATCCTTTTCAAACGATGATATTTCGTGAGTTTGAGCATCAATTTGACTCGATAGGCTTCTTGCAGCACTTGATGAACTCGGTTTAAGTGAAGAAAAAAAATCTCCTGCAAAAGTTTTGATTGCGAATATGGATGAAAAATTTTTGTGAGAAATTTTTAAAATTTGAGAAAAATTGCGCAAAAATTGAATTTTTACCGAAATTTATCCAGAGTCTGTAAAATTACAAAAACAATTTAAATTTGCTGATAAACAAAAATTTGAATTTATTTTGATTTTGTGAGAAAATGAGATAAAGGATTGAAGTTTTACTTTGAAAAATTTAAAGAATGGGGAGCAGGAGGGTGTTTGAGATTTTGAGGAGTTGGTGAGAAAATTAAAATAACTCATCCAAAATTTTTACCCTTAAATCCTCATTATGAAATTTCAAAAAATCATCAGAAATAATTATTCAAAAATTATTTTTGATGTTTTTTTTCTTTTTTTCTGCTCTTTTTTTTCAAATTTTTCTCAGAAAATTTTCAATAAAATTGAAATTTAGAATTGTTTCAAAAATAATTTTTATTTTATTTTGTCAATCCTGCGAAGGCGGGAATCCGGTATAAATATGTTTTATTCAAAAATCTTTAATCCACTTATTTTGTTCAAAAAAATCCTTAAAAAATTTTTTTTCTCAAAAAACTGGTATTAAAGTTGCAGTCCAGATTGCAAGGTAAATATCAAAATTTTTGTATTTTTTTACCTTTTCAAAAATTTTTTTTTCATTTTCTGAAAAATCTTTTTCAGAAATTTGAATTTTTTCAAGATTGAAAGATCCTTTTTCACTCGTAAAAAAACTTAAACAAAATCTTCAAGCGATTTTTTTTCAATGTCTGCGAAGTCAAAAAATGTGTAATAAAATAGTCAAAAAAAATCTACCTGTCCAAATTTTTCAATTGTCAAAAACTATAAAAAGATCAATATCGCTTTTTTCGTTTGCACTTCAAAAAGCAATTGTATTTCAAATAAAAATTCATTTTACAAAAGGACAAAATGCGAAAATTTTTTGGTATTTAAAAAATTTTTTTAAAAATTTTTGTGAGTAAAAATTTTTTTGTAATCAGTTGGAAAAAAATTTTTTTACATCAAATTCTTCGAATTTTCAAGTGTTTTTTTGGTGAAAAAATTTATTTTTTTCATTGAAAAAATTTTTATCAAAATAAGATTTTTTTTCTTCATTTTGAATTTTTTTTCACTCAAAAAATTTTTTTTCCTCATTTATTGAAATTTTTTTATCAAAAATCAAAAAAAATTTTTTCAAAATTTCAGGTGTAATTGTCATTATTTTAAATAAAATTTGTTAAAAAATGGGGGAATTGCAGATAAAAATGCAAAAACAAATTGGTCTGTTCTTGTTAAATTTCAATCGGACCACGCTCAAAAAGCTCATCATTTTTTGCTTGCATTTTTGTCTTTTGTCTCTTTTCCGAGAATTATTCATAATTCTTCACCATCTTCATAAATTCATTTTTCAAATTTTTCCGGTACTTCCATAAAATTTGAAAGTCAAAAATGTCAGTTTCAGTTTTTATCCAAAATGTAAATTGCTCAAAATAAATATGCTTTTTCTCAAATTTTTGTTGTTCATCATTCCATTCAAACAAAAAAATTTCATTCGATTCACTTTTTTTTCAAATTTTCCGCACGATTTTTTGCTCATTGCATATTTTCTTCAAGTGAAATTGGCATATCCGAAACATTAGAATTCATTTTTTCTCAAATTATTTCGACTTTTTCACCATCAAAATAATTGCATTTTGCAATTCATTCTTCAATTGCCTTCAATTTTGCCGGGTTTGTTGTTCAAATTATGAATTTCATAAAAATTGTTTTTTTGATTTTTAATTAAAAAATTTTTTTGTCAAAAAGTTTTGTTGAATTTATGAAAAATTTTTTTATTTTTTTAAAAATAATTTTTTTAAATGTCAAAAATAAAAAATACAGATTCATTCAGAGAAACAATTTGATTAAAGGCATTTTTTGATGAAAATACAAGGCTTCCCTTGTGAGTTTTGTCAGATATTGTGATTGATGCAAAAAATTTGAAAATTGAGTGATTTATTGTGCAAATGTCGCTTTTTTGAAATAATAGTAAAGTTGTAAAACCATCTGCGATTTCAAGATGGTCAGGGGATTTATTTGTTTCTGAAAGTGCGATAAAACCTTTAGATTACTACGATTCCGTGAAAAAAATTTTAATTGAGCAAAATTCAATTTTACGGAAAAAAGTTTTAAGTGAATCTGGTGAAAATATTTGAAAAGTTTATGATTTTATTTTTTCAACAGCATCATTTTCATGTTTGTCAATTGTTGTGAGAAAAAATTTTTTTGGTTTATTTTTTTACTGAAAGGAGAGAATAATTTCAAAAAAACATATTTTAGATATCAATAAAGATGCAATTATTGTTAAAGATAAAATTTTAGCAAAAGCTGTTTAATCCAAGAATTTTAAAGGATTGACAGGTTTTCAATTTTCGTGAAATTCGAGATGTAAATGCGGTCAGGTTGTCAAAGGTCAAGCTCATGGGGTTCACGGCATTCATCAAGTTAATGCAAAAATTTGTCATTTTAAAACAATATCTCATTCCTTTACAAGAGATTTTGAAATGTGTCAATAAACCGTTTGAATACTTCATTTGTGGGCTAAAATTATGTAGGCATATCACATTCAGTCTGATCATCATTTTTCAACTTTGTAAACAAAAGCGTTTGCTGGTGCATGGATTTTTGTTCATTGTTTAGCACGAATATCAATTGCATAGTGTTTTATTCAAAATCTTTTTTCATATTCTGGGTCCAGAAATTTTGCGGTGATTCAGCGATTTTTGTCAATCGGCCAAATAAATTTTTTGTCGTCCAAATCAGAAAATCAGATTACATCATATGGATCATCGCTATTTTTCTTGATTTCATTTTTTCAAATTTCAGAATTTTGTTCAATTTTTTGTATTTTTTCGTATCAAATATTGATTTTTTTGTCAATTTCTTTTTGTTTCAAAAGTACTTTTTTTGTCTCCAAAAGAGATAAAAGCATTGCTTTTTTGTTTTCTTTGAGTTTTTCTTCAAAAAGATTTTTTTGTTGAGAATAATATTTTGCAAGTGTTTCTTTTGCATTTTTAATTTGCAATAATTCTTGTGAGTTTTCCAAAATTTTCTGATCAAGTTTAGAAATTTCTTTTTTTAATCTTGCATTTTTTGCGATTTCATCGGATTTTTTTTCTCAAATTAACTCATAACTTTGAAAAAATCTCTGGCTAATTTTTCAAATTATTTCAAAATAATTTAATTCTTTAAAATAATTTCAAATTCAATTTTTTGTAAAAAATAATTTTACAAAATTTTCTTCTCAGTTTGTTTCAATTTTTTTTTCTTCTCTGTGTAATTTTAAAATAAAATTTAAAAATTCCTCTTTATTTACATCTTTTACAAAATCAATATTACTTTTTTCTCAAATATTTTTTTCCAAATTTTTTTGAAATTCTCTTCTTTTTTCCAAAAATATTTTTTTCTCCACTTCTAATTGTTCCAATGTTTTTTCCAAAAGATTTAATTGAGTTTGCAAAGAAAATTGCTTATCCAAAATTTTTTCAATCTCATTTTGAATTTTTTTATTTTCATCATTTAACTTTTTCAAAGTCTCAGAACTCGCAAAAACTCCTGAAAAACAGGTTAAAAAAATTATTATTGATGTGAAAAATTTTTGCATTTTTTAAAATTTTTTCAAAAAAATAAAAATTTTTTCATCAAGTGCAAAAAAAATTTTTTTAAATACAAAAAATCTCAGAAAAAATTTTTCTGAGATTTAAAAATTTATTTTTCGAATAAAATTATTCGTTTAACATTTTAATTTCTGTATCAACTCATGACGGAAGAGCAAGAGTTTTTAAAGTTGAAATTGTTTCGTTTGTTGGATTTGAAATATCAATCAATCTTTTGTGAGTTCTAATTTCAAATTGTTCTCTTGCATCTTTATTTACAAAAGTTGATTTATTTACAGTATATTTTCTAATTTTAGTTGGCATTGGAATTGGTCAAGCAATAATTGCTCATGATTTTTCAATTGCTTCGATTATCGAAGTTGTAGCTTGATTAATGATTGCTTGATCGAATGATCTTACAATAATTCTAATTTTTCAAGTAGATTTTTTTGGTGCCATAATAAAATTAATTATTTTTTAGTTTTTTAATTTACAGATTTTTTTAAAATCCAAGAAATATTATTTGAAAAAAAATTTAAGTCAAGATAAATATTAAAAAAAAATGGCATAATTTCAAAT
>JAJOLG010000019.1:0-4310 GCA_021129445.1 Candidatus Altimarinota bacterium
AAAAGTAAAAAATAATTTTAAAAAATATGTTTTGAAGCAAAAAAAAAGATGATAATTTAAAAGATTTAGAAAAAGAAATTGAAAACTTGGAAGAACAAGAACAGCAACAAGAACAGCAAGAGGAACAGCAAAAAGAGGATTCTTGTGAACAAAAATTTGAAGCATTAAATGATAAATATTTAAGACAAGTTGCTGAGTTTGAAAATTTTAAAAGAAGATCAAATGAGGAAAAATTACAAAATTTTAATCTTTGATGAAAAGAGGTTTTAAAAGCAGTTTTACCATTTTTAGATAATTTCAAAAGAGCAATGGATGCTTGTGATGATGAGTTGAAAGAAAATGAATGGGTTAAATGAATTGTGGTAGTTGAGGAGAATTTGGTGAAAGATTTGGAGAAAATTTGATTTCAAAAAATTGATGCAAAGTGAAAAAAGATGGATTTTAGAAAACATGAGGCTTTAATGCAAGATGCGAATATGGAAAAAGATGTAGTTGCTCAGGTTTTAGAGGAGTGATATGAATATAATTGAGAAGTTATAAGAGTTGCAAAAGTGTCTGTTTGATCAAAATAATTTTTTATGAAATCAGTAAAAAAAATTATCTGAATCATTTGAGATTTTTGATTTGTTTCAAAAAATGAAAAGATTTTTGAAGATTTGGATTTACTGATTTTAAATGTAAAAAATGAAGATGATTTAGAAAAATGTGATTGATTATTTTTTTGAACATCTTCATTTTTTCAATTGCAAAAATTTTTTTGAGATGTTTTTTTTCAAAAAGTTTTGTTAAAAATTGAAAATAATTTTCCAGTTTTATGTTTTTGACAATCTTGTGAATTTTTTTTATCAAAAATTTGAGATTGAAATTTTGAAAAAAAATGAAAAATTGATGATTTTGAATGAGAAATATTTTTAGATTTTTTAGATTCAAAACCAATGAAAATAAAGGTTTTTAAAAATTTTTATTATTGAGAAAAAAAAATATTTTGAGCAAAAAAATATTTATATTTCATAAAAAAATTTTTTGATAAAAATACAAAAATAGAAAAATTTTGAGAAATTGAAAATTGAAAAAATACAATTTTTATTTATAAAAAAACACTTTTTACAATTTTTTCACCAGAATTTTATTGAGATAAAAGAATTTATGAATACTTTATAAGTAATTTTATTTAAAAACAAAATATGTCAAACATAAAATTTAATTATATTGCGGCTTGAAAGGATTGATCGAGACAAAAGTGATCGCTTACTGCTCAAAATGAAAAAGAAGCAAGAGCAAAATTGCATTCGATGTGATTTTCTGTTTTGAAAATCACTACTGAATGAGTTACAAATATTAAACATAATGCAGAAGACAAGCTGGATGTTAAAAAACATGATGAATGATCTTTTGTTGTAAAAAGTAAAAAATTTGAATTTTTTTGATTTAAAAAATTATGAGACGAGGTTGATTGAGTAATTGAGGCGAAAAATATTGCAATTGCACTTCAAAGATTGTATTCTGAGTTTCATGTTGATGTTTCGTGGATTGTTGAAAAAGATTTGTCACCTGCAATAAAAGAGCATAAAAAAAAGTGAAGTGTTGAAAAAATAATAAATGATGCATTTGATGAATGAATTGAAATAAAAAAACCTAATTTTTTAATAAAGGATAAAAAAGAGGATATTGAGTCTTCTGATGTTTCTAAAGAAGTTAGAGAAGAGTTAGAAAAAGATGTAAAAAGATTTATTATTCTTATTAAAGAATTATTGCCAAATTCTAATTGAGTAATTTCATGAACCGATTTATCTGATATAAAAAAAGCACTTGTTAACCTTGAAAAAATTCAGAAATCAAATAACACTGCTTTAATTCAATCTGAACTAAAAGATGTCTTAGTTAAAATTGATAGTTTTTTTAATGAAAAAAATAAGGAAGATTTGCCAGATAAAACATTAGAAATACTTGATGATATTAGGAATTATATCTGATGATCTTGAATTTATAACATTATTAAAGATAAAATAATTCCATTTTTAGAAAAATTTTCTTTTTTGAAAAAATATGTTGAAACCATCAAAAAACATTTAGAAGTAGATGAGGATGATATTTTAGTTCAAAAAAAAGAGAATTTAAAAAGATCTTTTAGAAGGGCTTATTTGCATTGAAAACATTTTATTTTAGCAAAAGATAAAGAAGAAAGAGAAAAAAGATTAAAAGCTTTAAAAAAATCTTTTCATTTGATTTTTATTAGTTTTGAATCATATTATGATTTTAAGAAAAAATTAAATATTGCAAATAAAAAATTTGAAAAAAAATCACATCAATGAAATAAATGATTGTATCAAGAGTTAAGATTTATTACATTTTTGATTTTATGATATTATTTTATTTATTTTATTTTTATTGATTTTTGAATTCGTAAATGAATTTTTATGAATTATGAATTGTGATATTTTACGGTTTGATCAGGATTTATTATGTCTTTGGTCTTTTTGGCATTTTTGGTAAATTTTATATCTTGGTTAAAAATAAAATATTTTTTGAAAAATGTTTATTTTAATATTTTTATCTGATGACCTATTTTTTTATTTTTAATATTATTTTATTATTTAAATTATTAAAAAATGTATCCAGTTTTATTTCAAATTTGAGGTTTTGAGTTTTATTCAAATGCAGTAATTTTATTTTTTTGAATAATTTTTTCATCAATTTTTTTAATGAAAAATGTAAAAAAATATTGATTATCAATAAATTTTTTAAACGATTATTTTTATATTTTAGTTATTTCATTTTTTTTATTTTGAAGATTATGAGAGGTTTTTTTGAATTTTTCAATGTATTTAAAGGAACCATTGAAAATTTTATATTTTTGGGATGGAAATTTTTCATTTTTTATTTGAATTATTTGAGTTTGATTGGTTTTTTATATTTTAACATTTTTAAAAAAAGAAAATTTTTTGAAATGGATAGATGCAAGTTTTTTGCCATTTTTAATGTGAATAATGTTTATTTCAATTGCTGATTTTATGGCATGAGCAAATTATGGTTTGCCAACAAATTGAATTTTTTGAATAGTGTTTGGCTCTCCTGATGTTAAGTATACTTTACCGATTCATCCAGTTCAACTTTATGAATTTTTTGCTGTTTTGATGATATTTTTTATTGTTAAATTTTTTTCAAAAAAGAAGAGATTTGCAGGAGTTTTGTCAAGTTTTTGATTTTTTTTATTTTTTGTAACGGAATTTGTTTTAGAGTTTTTTAGAGCAAATATTGATTTAATGATTTTTTGATTTAAATTTCATCAAATTTTATTTTGAGTTTTGGCATTTTTTTCTTTGGTGTTTTTTATTTTTAAATCCCATAGGAATGTTGATATTTACGCTTATAAAAAATAATTTATGAAAAAAATTTTTGCATTTCTTCGTGATATTTTTATAAAATTTTGAGATTTAATTTCTCTTATAAAAACAAAAATTATTATTTGATTTTTATTTTTTTGTGTATTTTATCCTATTTGAATTATTTGAAAAATTTTTTGAAAGCAATTTTTGGATAAAAAAATTGATAAAAAAAAAGAAACTTATTTTGAGAAAGTTTGAGATAATTGAGAGCATTCTTTTGATGAGCAGTTTTAGTTTTTTGTTATCTTAAGTAGGTAAAACAGTCGAATGGTTTTTAAGATTCTTCGCTTTGCTTAGAATGATAAGTGTAGTTTGTTATTATAACAGCAATAAAATATTACAATAATTTTTATTTTAATTAAAAAACAATATTTATAAAATTTGTAAATATTTTTTTTATGCTTAAAAAATATTTTTAAGTATAATTTTTTGATTTGAAAAAAATCAAAAAATACAAAAACAAAAAGAAAAAAATGGAAAAAAAACTATTTCAACCTGTAGATATTTCTGAAATTGAAAAAATTTCAGAGAAAAAATCTTTTTGGGTGTCTCAGAAATTTTCAGTTTCTGTGATTTTTTGAGTTTTTGTTTTCTGAACTATTTCAGTTTTTTGAGTTGAGAATTTTTGAATTTGAGCAAGTTTGACAAATGTTGAAAGTTTGCACTGATCAGCTGAAATTGTGCAAAATTTTGATTTGTTTAAAAATTTTTACATTTTTTTATTTATCTTATTTTTTGCAATTTATGCACTTTACATTTTTGCAAAGATTGAGCTTCAAAAATTTTGATCGAAAAATTGATGACAGACTGATTTTGCATTGCATAATTTTCCAAGTATTTACATTTTGGAAACAATGACAATGCTTTATGTGATTATGTTTGTGATTTTGTCGTTTAATTTAATTTTAAAAATTGACTTTGAAA
>JAJOLG010000019.1:4410-5684 GCA_021129445.1 Candidatus Altimarinota bacterium
TGAATTTGAGAAATTTTTTGAATTGAGGCTTTAAAAGCTCCAAATGAAAATTTTTTAATATTATTTGCAGTAATGACTTGATATTTTTGCGATGCATTTGTGATATTTTTCCACTCAATTTTTAAATCAATAGAAAAAGTTTTAAATAAAAAAATTTCAAAATAAAAATAAAAAATAAAAAATAAATTATGAATCTAAAAAAAATTTTTACGGGTAAAAAAAATAATGATGAAAAGCAAAAAATTTTAATTTCACTGATTGGATGATTTTGATTTTTGACGGTTTCTGTTTTTTGATTAAATATTTTGCACAATCCAATTGTTGAGCAAAAAATTTCTTGAAATCAAATTCAAGAGGAGGAAAATTTTCATCAATCTGCAAAAAAAGTTTTTGAAGAATGAAAAATTTTTAAGTGAAAAAAAATTTTTCTAACAAAAAATTTTTATTTAATTAATGCTGTTGAAAAAATTTCTGAAATTTATCAAGAAAATTGAAAAATTTCGTTTAAAAATTTTCAAGAAAAAGAGATTTTTTTAAGAAAAATTGCAAAAAAATATACTTTAAAAAATATTTCTGAGTTTAGAAAAAATTCTACTGCGGAGAAAAATGTTGAGAAATTTTCGTGGAGATTGTTGAATAAAACTTTGCCGGTTGGGTTTGAGATTGATATGGAGGAGTTAGAAGATATTTTTGTTAAAAATTTAAAAAGGTAAATGTTAGAAAATTTAAATGAAGCATTGCAGGCGATTGATGAGCAAATTAAGGATGATGAAGTTGTGACTCCTGATGAGATAGAGGAATATTTGGATAAAAATCCGGATTCTGAGGTTGCGAAAAAAGCGAAAAAAAGTTTGGAAAATTTAAATAATGAAATTTCTGTTAAAGTTGAAACCTTAAAGCAAAGAATAATTTTTGATTCTGTTCAATTAAAAGAAGGATTTTCTGACAAAAAAGAATTGATGTGGAGTAATGCTATGAAGGTGTGAGTAAATCCGGTTGCTTTTGCAATGCTTTTAAATGGGGAAACTAACTGAGATACTAAAGCTTGATCTAAGACATGAGCTGTTTGACTTGGTCAATTTACTCAATGAGCAATTGACGAGGTTAATTCATCAGGAGTGTTATGATTTAATAATTTAGACAAAAAATGATTATTAAATTTATCAGAAAATCAGCAGATTTATTTATCTGCATGGTTTTTAAAAGAGAAATATAATCGTGTAAGCAAAAATTGATGAGATTGGTCAGATGCTGTTGTATCTTATAATATTTGA
>JAJOLG010000055.1 GCA_021129445.1 Candidatus Altimarinota bacterium
TTAAATTCAGTTATAATATTTATAAAATCTCATAAATCTTTTTTTATCCAATATTTTCATATTTCTTCTGCTACAGTTTCAAGCCCACCTTTATGTGGTGGAAAATATGGTAAAAATTGTATTATGTTTATTTTTTTCATTTTAAAACTTTAAAATTATAATTTTTATTCTCCCAAATAACTCTTACTTCTCTGTCTTCAAAAAATTTTATTGATATTTTTTGCATAAAATTTTATTTTTTTTATAAAACCTCCAACTATTCTCCAAATTTTTTTCATCAGAATTTGCAAAATTATCCAAAATTATCGTTTTATATCCAGCTTTTTCAAAAGCGATAACCGCATGCGAGCCGATGTATCCAGCTCAACCTGTAATTAAAATTGTTTTTTTCAATGTGTGGTTTTATTTTTTATTTTCAATAAATTATTTTTTCATAAATTTTGATAAAAAAAATACTTTTTGCAAAAAAATTCTTACATACCTCTTACATTAAAAAAATATTTTATTAAGGTACAAAAAAAATAAATAAAAAAAATGCAAAAACAACATAAACAAAATCTTTTAGAAGAAGCAAAAAATTCAATTTTTACTTTTTTTATCAGAAAAAAAAGAATTGCATACTTGCTTGCAATTTGAGTTTTTTTAGCCTGAATTGCTTGATCTGTTTTGATTTCAAAAGAAAATACACCGAAAATTGATTATTGAATTGTAAATGTGACAACGGTTTATAATTGAGCAAATGCAGTAGATATCGATAGTTTGGTGACTTCCAAAATTGAATCTGAAATTAAGTCTATTTCTTGAATTAAAAAAATTTCTTCAACTTCAAAAAATAGTGTTTCTTTTATTTCTGTTGAGTTTGATCCGAATGTGAATATGTCAGAAAAGATGAACGAAATCAGGTCTTCTGTTGATACTGCAAAAAATAAAATTCCAGATTGAGCAGAGGATCCAACGATTTTGAGAATAAATTCTTCTTTAGAACCAATTTTTAATTTGCATTTAAGTTGAGATGTGAGCAATGTTTTATTGATGGATTATGCAAAAGATTTGCAAGATATTTTAGAAAAAACTTCTTTTGTCGAAGAGGTGGATATTTTTTGACAATGAGAAAGAGAATATCAGGTTAAACTCGATCCGGTAAAATTAATTCAATATAATTTAAGCTCTGTTGATGTTATAAATGCGATAAAGTCCGCAAATAAAGATTTTCCTGCTTGATATTTTGATATAAATTGACTTGATTACAATTTAAGAATTGCATGAAAATATGTGTGAATTAGTGATATTGAAAACACAATTGTTAGATCTTTGCAATGATCTCAGTGAAATTGATTTATTTTAATTAAAGATATTGCAAAAGTTTATCAATGATTTGAAGATGATAAAGTTATTGAAAAACTTTATATTGATTGAAAAAGGTTTAATACGGTAAAACTTCTTGTAAAAAAATCTGATAAACAAAATATTTTTGTAATTGATGAAAAAGTAAAAAAAATAATTGAAGAGTTTTGAAAGAAAAATCATTTTGAAGAAAAGTGAATTCGTATTGATTATATTCAGCAAATGATTGTTGATGTTAAAAAATCTTATGAAACGGTTTTTAAAAATTGAATTCAGTCAATTTTGATTGTTATGCTTTTAATGATTGCTTTTATTTGAGTTAAAGAGTGATTTATTACTTGAATGATAATACCTTTGAGTTTTCTTGCGACAATTGCAGTTTTATTTTGAATGTGAGAATCTTTGTCTTTTATTTCAAATTTTGCGATGATTTTGGCACTTGGGATTATTGTTGATACTGCGATTGTAATTGTTGAATGAATTCATAAATGAATAAAACATTGATTTACTGCGGAAGAATCTGCGATTATTTCGGTTTATGAATTCAAATGACCGCTGATTTCTTGATTTTTAACGACAATTGCAGTTTTTATTCCGCTTTTGGTTTTGCCAGGTGTGATGTGAAAATATTTAAGTTATATTCCGATTACAGTTTCGATTATTTTAACCGCATCGCTTTTGATTTCATTTTTTATAATTCCAGCTATTGCTGTAAAAATTTTATCAAAGAAAAAAAATATTTGAGAGGGTAGAAAAATTTCTTTTTTTAAAAAAATAAATCTTTTTATTGAAAAAAAATTTTCTGAATATTGAGAAAAATATAAAAATCTTTTAGAAAAAAAATTATGAAATAAATTTTTTAGAAGATGAGTTTTTTTACTGGTAGTTGCTTTGTTTGTAATTTCAAATTTTTTACCGGTAAAATTTACAATGTTTCCGTCAGATGATATGAATTTTTTTACTGTCACAATAAAAAATGAGCCATGAGCAAATACTTTAAATACAAATGCGATTTCAAGAGAAATTGAGGGTAAAATTTGAGAATATCCAGAGGTGAAATATTTAGAAACTTCAATTCAAGACAACAAATCTACAATTTTAATTGAGTTGTTTACAAAAGAATTTAGAGAAGATAATAAAATGAAAACTTCGCAAATGATTATTACAGAATTGCAAGAAAAATTTGCAAAATATAAAAATTATAAAATCTCTGTTTCTGAGCAAAAAAAATGACCTCCAAGTGCATCACCTGTTGCTTTTAGGGTGATAGTTCAAGATGTAAATCAAATAAATTCTGCACAAAAAATTGTTGAAGATGTAAAAAATATTTTGAAAAAAATTCCTTGAACAAGTTGAGTTAGTGATGATTTAAATAATTCTCCATGAGAAATAAAATATACAATTGAAAGATGAAAAGCATTGGCTTTATGAGTAAATCCAGATTTAATTTGAACAATTTTAAAATCAGCAATTGATAATGTTAAGGCAAGTGTAATTCAAAAATCATGAGATGATTTGTCGATAAATGTTTTTTATGATGAGAAAAAAATAAGAAATTTTGACGATATTGGAAATATTCAAATTATTAATAATAAATGAAAAGCAATCTCTCTTAATCAAGTTGTCAAACAAGAATTAAATTCAAGTTTAATGAATATAAAAAGGGTTGATTGAAATATTGCAATTACAGTTTTTTCAAATTTGACAAAAGATTGAAATGCACTTGAAATTACAAACAAAGCACTTTTGGAAATTGACAAAATCCAGTTGCCAGATTGAATAAAAATAGAAACTGCATGAGAAAATAGCGATAATAAAGATCTTTTTGTGGCAATGTTGTTGTGATTTTTAGCCTGAGTGTTTTTAATGTTTTTTGTTCTTGTTGTGCAATTTGACTCATTTTTATTGCCAATAATTGTTTTATTTACAATTGTAATGGCACAAACTTGAGTAAATTTGTGACTATTTTTGACAGATACTTTGAGATCAATGGCATTTTTAATTTGATCGATTTCTCTTGCGTGAATTGTGGTAAATAATGCAATTATCTTAATTGATAAAATAAAAAATCTCAGAACAACTTATCCTGATGAAAATTTAGTTAAAGTAATTGCAGAAGCATGAAGATCTAGATTTCAACCAATAATTTTAACAACTTTGACAACAACTGCATGAATATTGCCTTTAATGTGGGTTGATAGTTTTTGGAGAGGGCTTTCGGTGACAATTGTGTTTTGATTGTTATTTGCGAGTTTTTTAACTTTAATCGTGACACCAATAATGTTTTATTCAATTTTTAATAAAAAAAATAAATAAAAAATAAAATGAAAAAAATAATCATTCTAATAATTTTAGGTTTATCAATTTGAATTTTTTCTTGATGCGAGAAAAAAATTTCTAATGAAAATGAAAAAATTTTAACGGAAGAAAAAAAATTTTTACCAAAAGTAAAAATTTTAGAAATTTGAGAAAATACCAAGAAAAATTTTACAATTTTGTGAGAAGTTTTTCCGGAAAAAGAAAGTGTTTTTGTGTCAAAAGTTCCAGATTGAATAATTTCTAAAATTTATGTAAAAAATTGAGATAAGGTAAAAAAATGACAAGTTTTAATGGAAATTAAATCTGCAAAAACATTACAAAATTATTTAAATGCAAAAAATAATTATCAAAAAGCGGTAGCCGTATGAAATCAGTCAATAAAATCTGCGAGTGTAAATTTAAATAATTTAAAAAGCCTTTCTGAAAAACAAAAAAATGAATTAACAGAAAGTTTATCAAGTTCAAAATCGTCAATAAATTTAACAATTCAAAAAGCAGAAGCAGATTTGCAATCAATAATTTTATTAAATCAAAAAATGGAAAAAACGGCAAGAGAAAATCTGGAAAATGCGATGAAAAGTGCAGTTATTTTGTCTGAAAAAACTTTAAATGATATTGATAAAATTTTGTGAATTGAAGACAGAAATGAAGAAAATGCGATGAAGTATCAAAGTTATTTGTGAAATTTAAATACAGAAAGTTTGTATAACGCAAGAGATAATTACAGATTGGCTAAAAAATTTTTTGATGAAAATAAAAATTCTACGGATTTAGAAAAAATTTTGGAACTTTTAAAAAAAGTGAAAATTTCATCTGATTCAAATTTGAAATTATTGAAGAATTCTACAACTGGTTCGAATTTTACAAATACAGAATTGCAAAATTTAATCAATTCGTTTTCTGCATCATCAAGTACGATACAGTCTTCACTTAACTCTTTGGTTTCTTTGACAAATGCTTTGAATACCACAATTGAATCAAATCAAAAAAATAAAACAACAGCAGAAAATGCTTTAAAAATAGTTAAAAATGCTGGGGAAAATTGAAATTCAAAAACAATTTTAACAGCAGAATCAAGTTATGAAAAAAATATTAAAAGTTTAGATAATTCAATACAATCAACAGAAGAAAATTTAAAATCTGTGCAAAAATCTGTTCAGCAAAATATTTCTGCAGCGCTTGCGAATTTGAAAAATGCAGAAATTGCAATGCAAGATTTAATAATTAAAGCAGATTTTTCTGGAGAAGTTTCAGATATTTTTGTTGACAAGTGAGATAATGTATGACTTTGAACAAAGCTCGTGTCAGTATCAAATAATTCACAATTTAAAATTGTTGCATTTTTATCAAAATATCAAATTTCATGAATTTCAAAATGAGATTTAGTAAAAATTTGAAAAAAATCTCATGATAAAATTTTCTCAATTTCATCAAATTCAGATCCAATTACAAAAAAATACAAAGTTGAAATTTTGCATGAAAATCCATTTTTGTCAGCATGACAATTTATTGAATTAACTTTTACAAGAAATTTGGATTTGATTTGAAGCGATAAAATATTTTTAGATTTACCAGCAGTTTTTGTGACAGATAAAGAAGATTATGTTTGGCTTGTTGATTCTGAAAATAAAATAAAAAAGCAAAAAGTTGAACTTGGTGGGATATTTTGAAATAAAATTGAGATTGTAAATGGTTTGAAAAAGTGAGATTTTGTGATTGTTTGGGGAGGAAGATTTTTGAAGAAGGAGTGAGAGGTGGTTGAGGTTGTTGAATAA
>JAJOLG010000048.1 GCA_021129445.1 Candidatus Altimarinota bacterium
AAGTTGTCAATAACTTCGTTTTCTCATTTGTCTAAATAAAATCTCAAAGATAATAATCAATATGAAATTGCAAAAAATACGAATGGGAAATAAATAAAATTAAATAAAAAGTTTGTTAAATCGTTATAAGTTCAATTTTTCATTAAAAGTCAAAGTCAAAATGCGAAAAAAGCCATTCAGAAAAATGTAATTTCTGAAAATTTATAAAATTGCTGTAATTTTTCTAATTTTTTATCCATATTTTTTTTACATTTCAAACAAAATTTTTAAAAAATCAATTGATTTTTTTAAAAAATATTTTTTTGGATTTAAAAATTTTTTTTCAAAATCTTTAAAAATTTTTCTGGAACAAGATTTTCTCAGAAAATTTTTTCTCATTTTCCCAAAATTTTTTCATTATTTTCATCTTCCAAAAAATTTTTTATTTTGTTTAAAAAATTTTTTCAATCTCATGAAATATTTTTTTTCTCATCTGCTGATAAATTTTTTAAAATTTCTCTAAAAGCATCTTGAACTTCATTAAAAGTCCCAACACACTCAAAAGGTTTTTTTTCTCAAAATCATGCGAGTTCTAAAAAAGTTTTCTCCAAATTTTTATCTAAAAATAAGTTCTTTCACAGAATTTTTTCTGTTTTTTCAATTCACATTTTTGATGCAAACATTACAAAAACAAAAGCGCATTTTGGACAATTACAACACCATTTTTTTTCTTTGATTTTCTTTTCTCATTTTACCAATTTTGGTCAATTGTATTTTGTTTTTTTGTTTTCTTCGTCTGCAATTTTTTTTATTTTATCAATATTTTTTTCATCTTTTTCCTGATTAAATAAATTTTTTTCTTGCACAAAATTTTTATTGCAACTTGAAAAAACATCAAAAATTTTTTCGCATTTTTCCAAAAAAAGCTCGGTAATTTTTTCTTCATTAAATGGTCTTAAAAATGAAAAATATTTAATATTTGTAATATTATTTTCAATAAATTCAGAAAATCTATCTTCAAATTCTATTGATTTTGTCCATTGATGATTGATTTCCATTCAATTCCATTTGATATTTGGCTCATTTGCTGAATTTTCATTTGCAAGGGCGATGTAATTAAAATCTCATGCTGCTGCAACAAAAAGTGCAACTGCTCAATAAATTGACGAAATTGGCACATGTCAATTTAAAAATTTTTCAGATTTATTTAATTCAATTAAATTTGGGGATAATTTTCTTTTTACAGAAATAATTTTTTTTCCAAATTTTTCCGCAACATCATTGCAAATTTTATAATCTCAAAGTGTAAATAATTCAAAATCTAAACCTTCTTCTTCAAGCAAAGCAATCAAAACAGAGGAGTCTTTTCATCATCAAAATGGCACCAAGATTTTATCCTTTCTTGTGTCGCAATTCACCTCATCTTTTTTGTAATTTCGTTCAACTTTTTTGAAATCAGTAAATTTATTGTAAGGTAGACTTACAAGCCCTCTGAAATCAATCTGATTTTCGTAAAAAAATTCTCAAAGACCTTTTTTATACAATCTCTCAAAAAAATGCGATTGTGATTTTTTTAGTGTTCAAGATTTTATTTTAATTCATTTTTCACAGGTCAATTTGTAATAACTTGATCATAAAATTAAATGCAAAAAAAATAATAAATTATTTAAAAGTTTTTCAGATTCTTTTGATCAATCCAAAAATTTTTTTGAAAAATTTATTTTAGAAAAGTCTAATTCTTCAACAAAATCATAAATTTTTTTATCAATTTGATTTTTTTCGTTTATCGATTTTTTTTCTATTTTATAAAAAAATTTTGCTATTTTTGTATTTTTATCAAATGAATATTTTTCGAATATGAACATATTTTTAATTATTTAAAATTTTTTCAACTTCCAAAAATTTTTCTTTTCAAAATAAACTTGCACTAAAAAAATTAAACATTGATTGGTCTCAGTTTAGTGTTTCAAGAAAAATTTTTGCATCATTCACCCTTTGCGATCTCAAAAAAATTTTTGATTTTGGATTTGAATTTACAAAATTTATCAAAAGAGAATCTCAGGACAATTTTTCTTTTTTTGCATTTTTTGCAGTAATTTTTTTTATCAAAACTCTGTTTGGATCAATTTCATCAAGTTTTCCTGGATTTTGATTCCAAAAAACAATTTCCATCTCTTCAAGTTTTTCTCATTTTTGAGCAGTAATTTTGTATGAAAAGTCATCTCAAATTTCAAAAGAAATTTTTTTATCAGAAATCTGATCGTAAAAAATTTCTCATCAGTTTCATCAATTATTAAAAACTTGAATATCTAAATCATTTTTTTTGAATTCTACAAAAATTTTTTTCTTATCTTCCGAAATTTTATCGAAAAATTTTTTGCTACATAAAAAATTTTTTTCCATTCAATGAAAAATTGTGAAAAAATTTTTTCAATAAGAAATTTTTGTCGAGCTACAATTTATCTCTCAGGAAATCGCAGAAACCTTTTCAGTTCTGATTTTTGAGGTAAAAATTTGCTCTCATTGTCAAATATCTCACATTTTGTTGAATGATGACATTGACATTGATACTCATCAAAAAACGACAGCTGTTATTGCAACAACTGTCATCATTTCCATAAGTGTAAATCATTTTTTTGAAATCATAAAGATTTTTATTTAACAGACCTTCTAACTTTGATAATTTTTTTTGAAACTTCAAATGAAAGTTCTCAATCAAGTTTTGATCTTAAAGAGTAAAGTAAAGCAATATTTTCTTTTTTGTTTGGAATTTCTTCAAGAATCCAGTGAAGTGTGTTTTGTTGTCAGTTTTTTGACTTAAATTTTTTGATTCTTTTTATGTAGTTGTTCACTCTTTTTGCATTTTGTGTTGCAATATAATTATTTGTTTTTGCAATTTGAGTTTTAAGTTTGTCATCTTTTGTCAAAATTCATGCAATTTTATTGATTTCTTTTGCTAAAACTTCTTTTTGTTGTTTGATTTTTTCTTTAACTTCTTTTGAAGTATTAGTATTTTCAAGTGATTGCAATAAAAATAACTCATCATTTGATTTTGATAATTTATTTTTTAATGAATTTTCATCTTTATTTTCAGTTTTATTTTTAATTTTTGATAAATTATCAAGTACTTTTAGTAGTTTTTCATTATCGTTTAAAGCTAAAAGTTCATGTGCATCATTTAATTTTTCAATTTTAATATCTCAAATTGTATCTCAATTTTTATCAAGATTGATAGAAATATCAGAAACAAAAATTTTGTATTCGTAAAGATTATCACCAGGTAATAAAATTTTCAATTTTTGCCTTTCTTTTGTTAAAAAATCTAAGATTTCCGATTTTAAAATATCATCAGATTTTGCAAAATTTTCTTCAATTTTTTGTTTTAATTCAGCAATTTTTTCTTCATTTTTATTGTAAAAGAAAATTTTAAGTTGTTGAAATAAATTTACACTTTCAGAAAATAAATTTTTTTCATCATCTAAAGTTTGTTCAAAATTTTTTGATTTCGCAATTTGAGTTTCTTCAATTTTTTGAACAATCTTTTTTCTGTATTTTACATCTTCTTTTTGATTTTGCTTTGTCCAATTGTCTTTTTTTAAATCTTCTTTTAAGATTCAGTTTTTTCAAGATTTGACTCAAACTCATGCATAAACCTTTGAATAATTGAATTTATTTCAATTTTTAGATTTAATTTCAAGTGGTTTTGAAATAACTTGAATTTCAGTATCTTGTCATTTTTCAGATTTTACATCAAAAATTCACTCTTTTGTATTTACAGAAGTTTTTTCTGTTTCAACTTTAAATCACGATTTTGATGGAAAAACTTGATTCCAAACTCTTCAATTTTCAAGTTTTAAAACAGTTGGTTTGATTTCGAAAATATTTGTTGTTAAATTTGCAATTCAAATTTTTGTATTTTCTGCGATTCTACTTACAGAATTGTCATAAAAATAAATTTTAGCCATTGAATTTTCTCATGTTTTAATTTTATCTCAAATTGACAAAATTTCATTTGAATAAACTTTTTTCCAATTTTCTCATAAATGTTTAATGTAAACTTCTCAATCAACAGCAAAAATTCTTGATTCGATATCAGCAGAAGTTGTATTAAATCAAATAATATTTACAAAAAATAAAGAGGCGATAGTTCAAGATGCTAAAATTTTTACAAAAGAATCTTGAAAAATTTCTCAAAAAACTTCTGACAAACTTTTTTTTCTTTTTAAATTCATCAATCTCGCTCTAACCGCAGTTTTTAAATACAAACTCACATTTAAAGGTTGCAAAATTTCTTTCAAAACTTTTATGATGAAAAACTCATTTGCAGTCTCGTTTTTTGCATAGTTCATTAGCCTTCTTTTAGAATTTTCTTTGAAGGCTTTGTTTATCTTTGGTTTTTCAATATTTGCCAATAATTTTTCTATTTTTCCCATTCACTATTTTAAACGAAAAAAAACTTTTTTTGTGACAAAAAAAGTTTTAGTTTTTTTATTAAAAAAATTAAGATTTTTCTAAATCTCCATAATTTTATTTTTCATTTTAATTTGTGCTTTAATTAGCTCACTTTTCGAATTTTTCTTTCATCTTTTTTTTAAAATTTTCTGCTGTTTGATAAAATTTTTATCAATTCATTTTTTATTATTTTCTTCCTCAATAAATCTTTTTTCTTCTTCGGTTAATTCATTTTCAAATTCAGATTTATTTAAAATTTCTCTCTTAAAATCTCTTCATTTCCGCACTTTTTTTTCATCCAAATCAATCACTTTTGCAATTGGCAACTCATCCAAAAATTTTTTATCATGAGAAACCAAGATAATTACTCATCTAAAATTTTTCATCATTTCAATAATTTTTGGAATATGTTTGAAATTTATATGATTTGTTGGTTCATCCAAAACCAAAATATTTGGCTTGGAAA
>JAJOLG010000036.1 GCA_021129445.1 Candidatus Altimarinota bacterium
TTAATGGGATGTGGATAAGAATGTTTTTGAAGTTTAATTATTTTTTTGCACATAACGTGGGGGGTTTGTACAAATTACATGTTTGAATACAATAATGAAAGACCTTAATGGAGTAAGAAAAAAATGACCCCTGTGCAATACAGGAATCATTTATTAGAATTAAGACGATAAATAGATTTTTTATTTCTATTCCATTTTTTAGGGGTCAGTTCAATTTTGGGATTTTTTTATTTTCAGAAAAAAATTTTTTACTCTTGTAAATCTCTAAAAGTATTTACACAATGTATTTTCACAACTCCCCAATCATAACCAAACCTAAAAGTTTCTTTTGCTCTCAAAGTCGCTTCTAAAATAAAAGCATAATTATCACCATGAGCAATAAATGAATTTCACAATTCTTTCAATGGATCAAAATCTTGCAATAAATCGATTTTTATTTTTTCAGGATTAAAAATAACTGGCACGGAAATATAAGATAATGCTGACAAAATCACATTTTCATCAATATCCATACATAAAATCGTATCAGAAATTGCATAAATATCTCTCAAATTTTCTTCTGAATCTGGTAAAACTAAAAATTTATCAGAAAATTTTTCATGCAAATTTCAAAGTTTTTCTTGAAAATGCTTTTCTGCTTTTGCTAAAATCAAAATTTGCACATCAAGTTCCAAAATAATTTCTAAAAATTTTAAAAATTCATTTCAAAATTTTTCTTCTGTAATCTCTCAAACAAATCACAAAGTGAAGATTTTTTTTCATTTTCTCAACGACAACTGCTCTTGCAAATTTTCTTTTTCCAAAAATTTTGACTTCACAGCTTCATCAGAATATTTTCTTTTCGCCTTATCATTTGATAAAAAAATTTCTTTCATATTTATTTTTATTTTTTAAATCAAAATATCTTACCCAAAAAAAATTTATTTTCCCAAAAAATAAATTTACAAAGTGCTAAAAAATTTTTTTTTGATAAAAAATTTTTTGATTTTCTTTTTTTTAAAAATATCCTTGTAAAAAAGGACAGATGGCAGAGCGGTTTAATGCGCACGCTTGGAAAGCGTGTGAGTCGCAAGACTCCACAGGTTCAAATCCTGTTCTGTCCGCCAAATAATATTTTTTATGTTCAAACAAAAAATTTTAGACAACCAAGAAAAAATCAGGAATATCTCAATAATTGAAAGAGAAATAAACTTCGATTCGGATATTTTGAAGTTGAATAAAATCATTTCATTTGTTTGACCGAGAAGGGCTTGAAAAACATATTTTATGTTTCAAGTTGTGAAAAAACTAATTAATGAGTGAAAAATTTCTTTTGACGAAATTGTTTTTTTGGATTTTTCAGAAATTTTACAGAAAAAAATCGATTTTGATAAAATTTTGGAAAATTTTTTAGAAATTCACCCGACAAAAAAACCATTTTTCATTTTTGATGAAATTCAAAATGTGGAAAATTTTCGCGAATGAGTAATTTCGCTTTTCAATAAATGATACAAAATTTTTATATCCTGATCAAATGCAAAACTGCTTTCACAAGAGATTTCCACAGAATTCAGGTGAAGAAATTTTGAAACTTTCATTTTACCACTTTCCTTCAAAGAATTTTTAAAATTCAAAAATTTTGAAACAAAAAACTTTTATTCAACAACAGAAAATGCACTTTTGAAAAATTTATTTTTGGATTTTTTAAAATATTGAGCCTACCCAGAAATCGCACTAATCGACAATATTCAAATAAAAGAATGAATAATTAAAGATTATTTCAACCTTTTGGTTTACAAAGATTTGAAAGAAAGATACAAAATTGACAACGATTTTGCACTAAAATACTTGGTTTCTGAAATTTCAAAAAATGTTTGACAGGAATTTTCAATCAACAAAATTTTCACAAGCCTTAAATCTCAATGAATTAAAATCGGAAAAGACACACTTTACAATTATTTAATTTACCTTGAAAACATCTTCTTCTCAAAAAGAATTTTAAATTTTTACTCACCAAAAGGTGCTTCAAAAAATTATTTATTTGATTTATCGTTTTGAAATATTTTTTCATCAGAAATGAATTTTGAAAAAAAATTTGAAAATGCGGTATTTTTGGAACTTTTGAGAAAAAATTTAACGGACGATTCAATTTATTTCAAAAAAATTTTAACTCGTGAAATAAATTTTTTCGATGAGAAAAATCAATCTGACATTGAAACAATTTTTAAAATTGATGAAAAAAATGCTCAAAAATCAATAAAAAATTTAAAAAAATCCGAAGAAATAAACAAAAAAATTATTTTTTTCGAATGAAATTTAGAAAATTTTTCAGATGAAGAAAAAAAATATTTTATTGATTTTAAAACTTTTTTTATCCAATAAAACATTTTTAAATAAAAGAAAAGGAAAAAATTTTACTCAAAAAATAATATTTTTTGAAAAAAAATAAAAAAAAGTATTTATTTTGTTAAAAAAAAAGATACAATGGCTAAAAAATTTTATAAAAATTAAAATAAGAAATTATGACAACAACAAAAAAAATCCTTGCAACTACTGCAGCAATTGCTTTTGCAGCAACACTTTCTTCTTGTGAAATGAAAAAATGAGAAGAACAAAATGAAGCTAAAACAGCTGAAATCAAAACAGAAGTTCCTGCTCAAAAAGTAGAAGAACCAATTGTAAGAGAAGAGCCAACACAAATAGAACCAATTGCAGATCAAGCAAATGCTCCACAAGAAACTGCTGGTGAAAACATTCCAAATCCAAATGTAACAGAAAATCCAAAAATGGCAGAATTTCAAAAAATGCAAGAAAAAATGTGAAAACTTTACAATGATTTTGCACAAAACAATGAAGAAGTTAAAAAAATTCAAGATGAAATTAATGCAATTTTCACTTCTTGAAAACAACCAACTGAAGAAGACATGAAAAGAGTTCAAGAGTTAGATCAAAAAATGCAATCTTTATTTACTCCTGAAATGAAAGAGTTAGATGCTCAAATTAGAAAAATGGCAGATGAAATTTTCTGAAACCCATGAAACCAACAACAAGCTGAGGCGCCAGCAGAACCAGCTCAACCAGTTGAACCAACTGCTGAAACTTGATGAGACCAACCAATGATTGAATTAAAATAATTCTAAAAACAATAAAAAATCCTTTCTTTACAGAAAGGATTTTTTTATTTCAGAAAAAAATTAAGCAAATTTTTTAACATAAATAGCAGCAAAAACTGAAAAAATAACAACTGCATACAATAAAACATCTCAAGTTCAAGAAGAAACCAATTGTTTTGGAGTAATTGAAGTTTGTGTATTTTGCACAGTTTCTGTTTTTACAGAATTTTGTGTACTTTCAACATTTTCAGAAGAAGTAGTTCAAAAACCAAATAAATTAGACATAATAAAATAATTATTTAATAACAAAAACAAATTTTTAATATTTAAAAATAAATATTTTCAGATGTCAAATATTTTTTTTAGATTTAAAAAAATATATTTTTATTTTTTAAAAAAATAACAAAATAATTATGAAAAAGGCACTGTTTTTAACAATTTTACTATCAACAACAATTTTTTTAAACTCATGTGAAAAATCTGAGCAAGAAAAAATTATGGATGATTTAGATTTACAAATCAATGAAGCTTTTGAGCAAGTAAATGATGAGGATTTTAATAACATTTGAGATGAAAAAGATGAAGTTGAAGAAATAAAAAATACTGAAAAACAGGATGAAAAAATCGAACAAGTGAAAAAAATTGAAATTAAAAATGACACAAAAAAAGAAGTGCAAATTGTAAAAAGTGTTAATGGTTTTGCAAAATGTTTAACTGAAAATTGAGCAAAGCTGTATTGAACATTATGGTGCTGATATTGTAAAACACAAAAAGAAATGTTTTGAGATGCAATAAAAAATATAAATTTTATAGATTGTGACAAAGAAAGAAAAATTTGTAAAGATGCATGAATTACAGATTATCCAACTTGGGTAATTTGATGAAAGAAATATCCGTGAACTCAAAGTTTTGAAAAATTATGAGAATTAACTTGGTGCAAATTGGAAAAATAATTTTATGAAAGCAGGGTTTATCCCCGCTTTTTAATAAACTTAAAATCTTTTATATTTCTAAAAAAATAATTATTTTACAAAAACATTTTCTTCTGAAAATATATTTTCATTTTCTCAATAGAACCGAGCGGCAAAAAAAATTAAATTTCAATAATCCACACCTCTAAAACTATCTTTACCTCACTCAGCATACTACAATTAATTTTATATCTTTATGATTCTTTTTTAAAAAATCTGAAATTAAAATTAATTTTTTTAAAACTATAAACATTTTGATCACCAGTAATCATATTTTTAAGAGTAAATGTGTCATCAGTAATTTCATCATCAGAAAAACTTTTAGTAAGATTATCATATCTACCACCTGAACAAATTGAACCTATTTGAGGTAATTTATCAAGAACTGTTTCATAAACAATCCCAGTATAGTACCCTAAACTTCTAGCGATAGAAAAATCCATCTGATATCTTTTTTTATAACAAATCTTTTTCTTGGCTAAATAACCAATAATTTTAAATTTCTGTTATTTAAAATTACCAAAATGAATTAAACAAATTCATTAGTATAATTAAATATAAAGTTTATTTTTCAAAAAATAATGAAAAATTATTGGTTATTCTTATTTTTTAAAAAATTTAATCATATCCTTAGTTCATTTCATTAATGTTTCTCATCAATGTCATCATCATTCATATGTAGCATTAGTAAATGAGGAGGTATCTGTACTAACCTGATACAAGTTTAAATTTAATTCTCAAGCAGAGAAAACCTTAATACTAAAAATTAAATTTAGTATTAAGGAAAAAATTAACAATAATGAT
>JAJOLG010000035.1 GCA_021129445.1 Candidatus Altimarinota bacterium
CAAGGCAAATCTTATTGCTTCTCATCTATCCTGAATAATTTCATATTCTCATCAAGATTTTTTCAATCAAGGTTCAACTTCGGACATAATTTTCATCGAATCTTCTCAATAAGTTTCATCATCCGTCAAAACCGAAACATCAGCAAAATTCCCAGCAACTTCTCACAAAATCGGTCTTTTTCAGTGATCATGCTGTCATCAAGTTGCTCAAAAAACCAAAAAAACTTTTCAATTTTCTAATTTTATTTTCTGAGAATATTTTAAAGTTTTTTCAACAGCTTGTGGAGTTACTGCAAAAGAAATAAAAATTTTAAAATCCTGTCAAAACTTTAATTCGTCAAATCTTCACGGAATTGGAAAAATTTTTGATACAGATTTTTTTATTTCATCTTCAAAAATTTTTATAAAATTTTCTTCATTATTTTCTTTGTATTTTAAAAATTTTTTTCTCAATTCAGAAAAATTTTCAGAATTATCAAAAATTTTTTCATCAGAATTTTTCAAAATTTCATTAAAAATCGCAAGTGAAAAAAGTAGATTTTCAACATTATATTCTCATAAAATATTTAATTTTAAATCAGAAATTTTTTCTCAAAAAAATTCCAAATCAAATAAAATTCAATCATCAAAATTTCTAATTTTTTTTCAAATCAAAATCTTCTTATTTATCAATCATTCTCATAAAAAAACTTCTTGTAAAAATAATTTTTTAGATTTTTCAAAAGCAGAAATAAAAACATCTTTACACAAAATATTTTTTTGCAAAATTACAGATTTTTTGGCTTTTCAAATAATTTTCGCTTTTGATTGTGCATATTTTTCAATTGTTCAATGGTAATCCAGATGCTCCTGCGATAAATTTAAAACCGCAGAATAATCAAAATTTATTCAAAACAACCTTCATTGCTCCAAAGAATGCGAAGAAACCTCAATAATTATCAATTTTACTCATTTATTTTTCGCCTTTTTTATAAAATTAAAAATCACAAAAGGTGAAGCAGTTGTTCTTTTTGTCTTGTTTTCCAAAATTTTTCAATCTAAAAAAAATAATTCAGACGACATCGCAGCAGTTTTTATTCACAAATTTTGCAACAATTGTGCAGTAAAAATTGTTGCTGAAGTTTTTCAGTCTGTTCAGGTAATTCAAACTATTTGCACTCAATTTAAAACTCAAAAATTTATCAAATAAGCTAAAAAACCTTTTAAGATTCAAAAGGTTTTTCTTATTTTCAAATTGTGTGGAAGTTTATTTTTTATGAAATTTATCATTACTTCAAATTTTTAATTTTAATCTCCAAAGAATTTATCTCCTCTTTTAATTTTTTAACCTCAACATCGGTATTATCATCTTTTTTCTGCAACCTATCAATCTCTTGGTGTAAAGATTTCAACCTATTATCACGAATCTGATTTTCTTCTTTTAACACATTTTGTGCAGTATTAAAATCTCATGAAAATTTTTTTATATCTTTTACATCATCCTTAATATCACTTTTAAATTCAGAAAAATATTTAATATCATTTTTAATTTTTTTAATAATACTCGAAAAATTTTTACTCATTAATTCAATATTTTTTTGATTCTCCAAAACAATTTTTTCATTTTCTTGTTGTTTTTTCTTTTGCTCATCAGAAATTTCTTCTTTTGGATTTTGGGCAACCTTTTTTATTTCAGCAATTGCTTTTTGCTGTTCAGACTTTAATTTTGCAATATTTGATTGCAATTCTTGAATTTGAGATAAAAATGATTTTTGTTCTCAATTATCAACATTTTCACAATCATCCATTTCTGGATCACAATCATCATTATTTTCTCATCATCATTGAGTTAAATCAATTCACAAAATTGCTCAAGCAGCTTCAATTTGAGAATTTACTTCAACTATTTTTTTATTTAAAATGGTTTTTTCTTTCTGAATTTGATCAGAAATTCACATTAATTTTGTATAAGAAAAAATTATTCAAATTAATAAAATTGATAAAATTCAAACTAAAATAAAAATTTTAGAATGAATTGCTTGATTATTCTGAAAACTAAAAATTCTATTTGTTAAATCTGCAATTTGATCTCATGAAAAATTTAATCATCACAAATGCTGTCAAACCTGTTGAGCATTAAGATTTTGTCATTTTGGATGAGTTCATAAAACAACATTATTTTTATTTCAAACAGAAATTGTATCTCAAAATTTTACAGGTGAAGACTTTTTTACCTGGTTTCAATTGACAAATACCGGCGAAGACGGGTGCATTGGTTTAATTTCTCATTGTCAATTTTGAACATTTATTTGAGCAGCATTTGATGGCAAATCAGGATGCTGAATTTGATTTCAAGATGATGATCAAATATTTATTTGTCATCATACCGCCTGAAATTTTTGTCAAATATTTTGCCCTTGTAGTTGAGTTAATTCCATATTTTTAAATTATTTTTGTTTGACTTTTTTTAATAAATATTTTTTTAAAAAAAACTATTTCGCAAAATCTTCATATCTCACTTCTCTCATAACATTAACCTTTATTTGACCAGGATAAGCCATATCATTTTGAATTTTTTCAGCAATTTTATAAGCTAAATCTTTTGTCTTAAAATCATCTATTTCCTGAGGATTAACCATAACTCTAACCTCTCTTCATGCCTGAATTGCAAATGCTTTTGAAACACCTGCAAATGATCCCGCAATTTCTTCAAGTTGTTTTAATCTTTTTATATATTGATCTGAAGAATCTCTTCTCGCTCAAACCCTTGAACCTGAAATCATATCCGCCGCACAAACCAAGAAATCTAAAGGGTTTTCAATTGGCATTTCCTCATGATGAGCTCAAACTGCATGTGCAATTTCCTCAGAAATATTATATTTTTTCAAAATATCATATCAAATTGGAGCATGTCATCATTCAACTTCGTGATCAACAGCTTTTCAAATATCATGAAAAAATCATGCCATTTTTGCTTTTTCCTGATCCATTCAAATTTCTCATGCAAGCATTCAACAAATATTTCAAACCTCAATTGAATGTTTTAAAATATTTTGTCAATAAGATGTTCTAAAATTTAATCTTCAGACAATTTTTACTAACTCTGGATGAATTCAAGTAATTCACATTTCAGCAAGTCATTTTTCTCACAACTCTCTCAAAAGTAAATTCGCCTCAGCTCTTTTTTTCGCAACAACTTCTTCAATTCTTGCAGGGTGAATTCTTCAATCTTCGATCAAGGCTTCAAGTGAAGTTTTTGCAATATGCCTTCTAAGTAAGTCAAATCAAGAAATCAAGATACTTCAAGGAGTATCATCAATAATAATATCAACTCATGTTTCCTTTTCAAGAGAATTTATATTTCTTCACTCTCTTCAAATCACTTTTCATTTAACTCAGTCGTCTTCGATAGAAACTACTGTTACCGTGCTTTCTGATGCAACCTCTCATGCAAATTTTTGAATTGCCAAAGTTATAGCTTTTTTTGCTTTTTTGTCAAATTCAACATCTGCATCTGCTTCAATTTTATTTATTCTTTCTAATAAAACTCATTTTGTTCTATTTTCAACAATATTTAAAAGCTCCTCTTTTGCTTTTTCTTCTGGCATTTTCGAGATTTCTTCAAGTTTCTTCAACTCTTTTTCTTCAAATAAAGTAATTTTTTTCTCTAATTCCTTTTCTTTTTCTTTAATTTTTTCTTCTTTTTCTTCAATTTTTACAACTTTTTTATCTAAAAAATCCTCTTTATCAGAAACAGATTGCAATCTTCATTCAGCTTTTGCTTTAATTGTTTCCGCTTCTCATTTTAATTTAATTGCAGTATTTTTAGCCTCTTCAAGAATTTTTTCTCATTTTCTTTCAACTTCTCTTAACTCATCTTTTTTTTCTAAAATTTTCTCATTAATCTCATGTAATTTTTCTGATTCAGCAAGTAATTTTTCATTATCTTTTCTTTGTCTAACCGCATACAAAACCATTGCTCATAATGCAAATCAAACAATTAAATAAATAATATTTTCCATGGAAGTTTTTTAAATTTATTAAACTTTTAAGAAAGAATTTTTATAAAAAAATATTTTCCCATATTTTACTTTTTTTTCTACCAAAAATATTTTTATCTATATTGTGAAAATTTTTTATTTAAAAATTTTCTTTATTTCAAACTTTTTTCTTAAAATCTGAAAAATTAAAATAATTTTTCCACACGAGTCAAATTTAGAAAAATTATTTTTAAAAAATATATTGATTTTTTTGTTAAAATTTTTTTTATTAAAAAAAAATCCAGTAAAAACTGGATTTTTATAAAAATTTTTCTTTTCTAAAATTTAATTTTTTCAATAAATTCACCAACTCAAATCTCCTCCTGCTCTCATCAAGTTCAATATTTTCTAATTGTAATCTTTTTCTTTTCAACTTCATTATCTCAAATAATTATTGAATATGGAATTTTTTGAGTTTCCGAATTTCTAATTCTTTTTCATAAAGAATCGTAACTTCAAGCAAATTCCACAAAAAATCACT
>JAJOLG010000029.1 GCA_021129445.1 Candidatus Altimarinota bacterium
GCAATATTGTGAATAAGCTCTTGCATAATTACAGTTTTTCAAACTCATGCTCATCAGAAAAGTCAAACTTTTCATCATTTTAACATCGGTGCAATCAAATCCACAACTTTAATTCAAGTTTCAAAAACTTCTGCTTTTGTTGTTAAATCAGAAAATTTTGGAGCTTCTCTGTGAATTGGGTCGTTAAATTCAGTTTTTGGTTTTTCTTTTCAATCAATTGGATCTCAAAGAACATTAAACATTCTTCAAAGCACTTTCTCTCAAACTGGAACAGAAATTGGCATTTCAGTAGCCTCAACTTCCATTCATCTTTTTAATCAATCAACAGGATTCATAGCAATTGTTCTCACAGCTCAATCTCACAATTGTTGTTGAACTTCAAGAACAACTCTTTCTTTTGCTCATTTCACCTCAACTGCATCATAAATTGATGGAACATATCAGTTATCAAATTGAACATCAATAACCACTCAAACGATTTTTGTAATTTTTCAGTTATGCATATTTTTTAATTTAAATTATTTTTTTTATTTAAAAATTTTTTATTTATTCAAAAATTTTTTTTCGTTATAAAAAAAATTTTTTAATAATTTATTTTTTATGAAACATCTTTCATACTCTCAACACCTCAAACAATTTCTCAAATTTCAGTTGTAATCGCAGCTTGCCTTGCTTTATTGTATTTTAAATTCAATTCCTCAGCAAATTTTTTCGCATTATCAGTTGCATTTTTCATCGCAAGCATTCTTGAAGAATGTTCAGAAGCCTTTGATTCAAGTAAAATATCAAAAAATTTAAAATCAATAAACATCGGTAAAATATCATTTAAAAACTCTTCTTCTGATGGTTCAATTGTATGAGTAATATTTTTTGTTTTTTCAAATCATTTAAATTCATCTCACAAAATATCCTTAAAATAACTTTCAACAGAATTTTTTGTAATTGGCAAAATTTTTCTTGTCAAAGCAGTTTGCTTAATTGTGTTTACATAATGTGTATAAAACACAACAATTTTAGAATATTTTCCATCTAAAAACATTTTCTGCAAATCTCTTGAAATTCACTTTGCAACTGGTTGATTTACATTATCTGTAAAATCATCAGAATAATCCGCAATTAATTTATTTCAAGTTCTTGCAATAAATTGTGCTCATCTTTTTCACAAAGCAACAAAATCCATTTCATCTTCTCAAATATTTTTCTCTTTGAAAAAATTATTAACCTGTTTTAAAACATTTACATTATATCATCCACAAAGTCATTTATTTGAAGTCACAATTACTCACAATGTTTTTCAAATTGTTTTTCAATCAGGATTTTTTTCACACTTTTTAAAAAAATTATTTTCAGAAAAACTGTCACTTAAATTTGCAAAAACATCCATCATTCAAGAAATATATTTTTTCTTTTGAACAGCTGAATCCTGTGCTTTTTTCATTTTTACAGTGGAAATCAGCTCCATCGCTTTTGTAATTTTTGCCGTATTTTTAATAGATTTAATTCTTCTTTTTATTTCTTTTCAGTTTGCCATATTTTATGGTTTTTTAAAATTATTTTTAGCAAAAAACTATTTATTCAACTCAACAACCTTTTTAATCACTTCTTTTAATTTTTCTTCAGTTTCATCAGTAATCTTTAACTCTTTCTCAATAGATTCTAAAATTGTTTTTTCTTCATCCAAAGACATGTATAATTCAGATTCAAATTTTTTAATTTTAGAAACTTCTAATTCATCAATAAATCATTTTGATGCAGCATAAATCGCACAAACTTGTTTTGCAACAACAACTGGTTCATAAATTCATTGTTTTAATAATTCCATCATTCTTTCTCATCTATCAAGCTGTTTTTTGGTTCAAGCATCAAGATCAGAAGCAAATTGTGAAAATGCTGCCAATTCTCTGTATTGTGCCAAATCAAGTTTCAGAGTTCAAGCAACTTTTTTCATTGCTTTAATTTGAGCCGATCATCAAACTCTTGATACTGACAATCAAACATTAATCGCTGGTTTTTGACCTGCATTAAATAAATCTGATTCCAAGAAAATTTGACCATCTGTAATTGAAATTACATTTGTTGGAATATATGCAGAAACATCTCATCATTGAGTTTCAATAATTGGAAGTGCAGTCATTGACCCACTTCATAATTCTTCATTTAATTTTGCAGATCTTTCAAGAAGTTTTGAGTGCAAGTAAAAAACATCTCAAGGATAAGCTTCTCTACCTGGTGGTCTTCTTAAAAGTAAAGACATTTCTCTGTATGCATTTGCTTGTTTCGTTAAATCATCATAAACAATTAAAGCATGTTTTCAATTAAACATAAAATACTCAGCCATCGCACATCAAGCATATGGTGCTAAATATTGCATTGCTGCTGGTGCAGAAGCTCATGCATTTACAACAATTGTGTAATCCATTGCTCATCTAGATCTCAACTCTTCAACAACTCTTGCAACTTTTCATTCTTTTTGTCAAATTGCAACATAAACACAAATAACTCATGTTCATTTTTGATTTAAAATTGCATCAATTGCAACTTGTGTTTTTCAAGTTTGTCTATCTCAAATAATCAACTCTCTTTGTCATCTTCAAACTGGAACAAGTGCATCAATCGCTTTAATTCAAGTTTCCATTGGCTCGTGAACAGATTTTCTGTCCATAACTCAAGTCGCAACTCTTTCAATTGGATATCTTTCAGAACTTTTAATTTCTCAAAGTCAATCAATTGGATTTCAAAGTGCATCAACAACTCTTCAAACCATTCATTCTCAAACTGGAACTTCAAGTGATTTTCAAGTTGATTTAACTTTTTCTCATTCTTTAATTGAAGTAAATCAAGATAAAACTACCACTCAAACAAAGTGTTCTTCAAGATTTAAAGCAACTCAAACTGCTCATGAATCAAATTCAATCAATTCATTATAAGCAACATTTTTCAATCAAGAAACTTTCGCAACTCAATCTCACAAGTAAAATACTTCTCAAGTATTTTCAATTTCAGGATTAACATCAGCAGAATCCAACTTCTTTTCGATATCTCCAATCAAATTATTTAGTAAATCGTTAGACATAATTTTTTATTAAATTATTTTATTATTTTATTATTTTTATTTAAAAAAAATTTATTTTAATTAAAAATTTTTTTAAAAATAAATTATTTTTTTTATTATTCAAAATTTTTATTGACTTTTTTTCTATATAATTAAATTTTTTATACAATATGAAAAAGCTTTTCTTGGCGCTACGTGCTCTTCTGAATCGCTTTTTTAATTTTATTTAAAAATATTTCTTTATCTAAAATATGAAGATTTGTTCAATCGATATATGCAATATTTTTTTTTCTCACTATTCTATTTTTTGTTAAACTATTTTTTTATCAAATTCTGAATTTTCAAAAAACTCATATCAACCACATCATCATTAAAAAAAATTTTCATTCATCACAAAATTTTTTCATTTTCAATCAAAAAAATTTCTTCATCATTTATTTTTTTTTGATTAAAAACATCTTCATAAACTTTTTTTGCTTCATCTAAAACAAATTTTTTCTCAATATTTGGGAAAAACTCTACAACAAATTTATTTTTTCACTCTTTTATTTGAGAAAAAATTTCCCTTCCCCTGTTTCAAATTTGAGAAGTTAATTTTTTGTACAAAGATAAATTTTTTAACAAATTTTTTAATTCTTGTTGATTTAAATTATCTAAATTCATAATTCTAAATTTTTTATTTTTTAATATGTAAAAACAACAAGTTTTTAAATTTTTACAGAATTTACTTCTTTCTCAATAAATTCTTTATTTTTTGAAGCATCTCAGAAAATTTTTCAATTTATTTTTAAAGACAAATCAACAACTTTATTTTTCACCTCTTCAAGCATTGCTCATCTTTCTTTTTCAACATCTCTTGTTGCAGATTCAACAATTCATTCAGCTTTTCTTTCAGCTTCTTGAAGTCTGATTTCGGCATCTCTTTTAATCAATTCTTCATTTTTTTGCTTCATTTCTTGTGCAGTTTTTCTTGCTTCATCAAGAAGTTTTTTAGCTTCTGCTTCTGCTTCAGAAATTTTTTCTTTCACAAGTGCATCTGAATTTTCCAGATTTTCTAATTTTTTCCTTCTTTCTTCAATTGCTGAAATAATAGAATCTCACAAAAAATGTTTAAAAATCCAGAATATAATTCAGAAATTGATTAATTGTGCTACTATAACTGATAAACTTAAATCATCCATTTTTTTAAATTTAATTATTTTTTATTTTATAAATTATCACATTAATTTAAATGCGATAATTAAACCATATATTGCAACTACTTCAATTAATGCAACGAAT
>JAJOLG010000054.1 GCA_021129445.1 Candidatus Altimarinota bacterium
CTAAAAAAATTAATTCATGAGACACAATTTCATTTTGAGAAAATCATGAAAATATTTTTGCAGTTCACGAAAAATGAAAGGAAATTAAAAAAGAAGATGTTAAAAATCATATTGAAAATGCTTGACATCAGGTTTCAGACGAAGAATTTCAAAAAATTTTAAAAGAATTAAAACTTGAAGAAAAGCTGGTAAGATGACTATTTGTTTGACTTTTAACAATTGCGATTTTTTTATCTTGAACAATTTTTTATTTAAACTCGCAAAATCAAATGGTTTCAAAAAAAATTTATCAAGAATTATTTTCAAAAGATAAACAGATTCAAGAATTAAAAGATTTAGTTTGAGAAAATCCACAAGATAATGCAGATTGTGATCCGAATTTAGATGAAGATTGTGATGAAATTGAGCAAGTTGATTTATTTACTCAAATTGCAGAATTAGAGGAAAAAAATAAAAAACTTGAAGAAAAAATAAAAAAATCTTGATCGGAATCTCAAAAAATTTTAGAAGAAAAAATTGCAAAACTTGAAGATAAAATCGCAGAAAGCGAGGAAAAATGAACAAAATTAAATTTTGATGAAGAAACAAAAAAAGAATTATCAAAAATTATTTCATGAATCGTCGAACAGATAAATTCTGTAAAACCTGATGAAAATGAAGAAAATAACAATGAAGAAGAATTGCAAAAAATTACTGAATTAGAAAATAAAATTGCAGAAATTCAAAAAAATCTTTCTGGTGAAGAATTGAATTTTTGAGAAAATTGAGAAAAAGTTGGGCAGGCTGTAAAAATTTTACTGAATAAAATTATGCAATTGCAAAACGAAATCAAAGATTTGAAAAAATAATGAATAAAATCAAAAAACTTTTTTTAGCATCAATTTTATGAATATTTTTAATCTCAGGACAAGCTTTTGCCTGAGATTTATCACTTATTCCAAAAAGTGAGGTTTGAAGTTGTAAATGACTTTATGAAGCCTTTAATTCACAAGATTTATCAGAAGTTTGAGAATTTAACTTTGATATGCTTTGATGTTATATTGTTTATTTAATTGATATTTTCACAAAATTATCTGTAATAATTTCATTTATTTTTGTGTTAATTTGAGCATTTAGATACACAATTGTTTACCTTGAATGAGATGAGGAAAACTGACAAAAAGCAAAAACAACAATTAAAAATGCCTTAATTTGACTCTCAATTTCAACTTTGGCATATGTAATTGTTGATCTATTTATAAGATTTTTATTATAAAAAATCTTTTATTGCTTCAATTTTTTTACATTTTCAATTTTCTGTTTCAACAAAAACCCCAGAAAACTCATATTTTCACTGCTCCTCTAACTCAAATTTATCATAAATTTGAGTTTTCATCATTTTAATAATGATATCTTTTTGCACTCAAAGCACACTCTCCATTGCTCAATTCATTCACAAATCCGTAATGTATCAGGTTCATTTTTGTAAAATTTGAGCATCATTTGTTTGCACATGAGTGTGAGTTCCAAAAATTCAAGTTGCAATTCAATCAAAATTATAAGCAAATGCCTTCTTTTCAGAAGTTGTTTCTGCGTGAAAATCAATAAAAATATCCAATTTTTGAAATTTTTCTTCTCAAATTTCACTTTTAATTTTTGCAAATAAATCTTCAACTACCAAAAATGGATTATCTAAATCTATTCACATAAACACATTTCACATTGCAGAAATCAATAAAAACTTTTCATCAATTAAAAAATATCAATATCAAATTTCACATTTTGGGTAGTTTATCGGACGCAATTGCCTTTTTGATCATCAATCAAACTCTTTCATCGCATCTTTTGTTCAAAAAGTATGATTTCATCAAGTAAAAAAATTTATTCAAATCTCCTGCATTTCATCAAGATGTTTTGAATTTGCACCTTTTCAATGAGTTAAATTTTCTGAATTTGCAATAACAAAATCTGGATTATACTTTTTAATATAATTTGGTAATAACTTTGAAACAACTGCTCTTCAAGGTTTTCCGTTTATATCTCACAAAAATATGTATTTCATTATTTATAAATTATTTTATCTGTAATTCTCAAATCTAAATATTCAAACTCTTTTTTTTCAAAATTTTGTAAATTCTTAAACTCTTTAAAATCTGCAATTTTTTGTAATTGAATATCAATATCTTTCGATAAAGTAAACCAAAAACTTCATTTGTCAGTATTAAAATGCAACTCCTTTCAATTTGGCCAATAAAAAATATTTTCAACTTTTAATTTTTCATTTTTTTCTAAAAAGGAATTTATTTTTTGAATTTTTGCTAAAATTTCTCACTTGATAAAATTTTCTCAAATCTCCATTTTTTTTCACAAATCTTCTTTTATAAAAATTATTTGAAATTGTGTTTTTACTGATCAAGTTCAAGTTGCGCTTCAAAATTTTTCAGGTAAAATTTTTAATTGTCAAGATTGAGAAATTAAAAATTCTTGTAAAAATTTCTCTTTAACTCAAGTATTTTCATTCTTTTTTGTAAAAAAAGTGTGAATTTTAAAAACATCCTGATAACTAGAAACTTCAAAGTACAAAGTTTCTGGAAAAATTTTTTTCACAGAAATTTCTTTAAATTGAGGATATTTCTTTTCAAGAGCATTTTCAAGAGAAAAAGTATTTATAAAAAAAATATTTTTTCAAAAATTTTTTTCTAAATCCTTAGAAATATTTTCTGGATTGAATGAAAAATTTTTTCTTGCAAAATCAATTTTTGCAACTGAAAAATAATTTGAAAAAAAAATAAAAAATAAAAATCAAAAAAAAACTAAAAAAACAAAAACTCAAAAAAACTTCTTTAAATGCTTTTTTATTAAAATTTTTTTTCTTCAAGAAAAAAATTTTTCTTTAATAGAAAGATTTTTTCAATTTTTTTCTTGAAATCTTTTCACCCTGTTATTTTTTTTCAAAAACATTAAAATTTTTTTTGACTTAAAATATTTTTTTAAATAGAATTTTTTAGACTAGTCTAACGGAAAAACAATATCTCTTTTACAATATTCAGAAAAGGCCACTGAATTTCGTAAAAGATGCGTTTTTCCTGATTTTAAAATTTAGCTGTTAAGAAATAATGCAATAAATCAATTGCAAAAAATAAGTAAAGCGGTGCTAAATCGAAAAATCAAATTTTATGTGGAATCTTTCTAACCCAAAAATAAAACGGTTGCAAAATTTGCCTTATTCAAAAATAAAATCTATTTTTTTTACTAACTCTAAAAATAGAAAATAAAATATCAAAAATTATCACCCATTTTAAAAGTGCTAAAAATGTAATTATGAAAAATATTATAAAATGCATTTTTTTAGTTAGTTTCTCAAGTTGAAGTCGATCAAGTTTCTGTTGAACCTGTTCAAGTTTCTAAATTTTCTCAAGTTCAAGTTTCCACTTCTGTTCAAGTTTCTGCTTTTGTTCAAGTTCAATTTTTCTTTCCTGAATCAACTTCTCAAACTTTTTTAGTTTTTTCTTTTAACCAATTTTTAAGTTCTTCTTCTGTTTTTTGCTCACTATTTTCATCGGCAACACTATTTCAAGTTCAAGTTAAATCAGATCAAGTTTCAGATAAAATCTCTCAACTCGCAGTTCATCAAGTTCAAACCACCTTTTCAGCTTTTGGCTTATGTTCTCATTCTTTATTTGTAGTCGTAAAATTAACCACAAAATCCTCTTTTAATTCAGAATATAAAATATTTTCTGGATCAATTTTTTTATTTATTTTATCAGATTTCAGTCATTTTAAAATTTTTAATTCATAATCTTGCCACTCATCAAATTTTGCGCTAATAATTATTGTTTTTTTATCAATTTTTGATTTTTTTACAACTCATTTAAAAACTTCTTCTTTTTTAACTTTTCAATCTTCTCAGATTTTTGATAAAAACATTTTATTTTCAGAAATACATCTCTCAACTTTTTTTGCTGATTTTAAAATTTTTCAATTACATTCATATTTTCAATCAATCACCTTTTTATATCACAATAAATCATAAAGATTTATTTCTTCTTCAAAAGAAATAACAATTTTTTTCTCAGGGTTAAAATCTTTTGTTTGTGAAAAAGTAGATCTAATTATTCAAAATTTTGGAGCATTTTTCTTAAAAATTTCAATTTCCTCATTATTTTCATTATTTTCAT
>JAJOLG010000037.1 GCA_021129445.1 Candidatus Altimarinota bacterium
ATTTTTTGAAAATTGAATTTTTAAAAAAGAAAAAACCGAGTTTTTTGAGAAAAAAAACTTTGTACAAAATTGAGAAAATCCTAATGTTTTTTTAGAAAAAATCTTCCAAAATGAAATCAAAAAAATACAAAATTTTTTGAAAAATCAAAAAAAAAGTGAGGAAAAATTTATTTGGAAAAAACTCAATAAAAAGGATTTCGAAAAAATTTTTTTACATCAAAAATCACAAAATTCAAATTTAAAAAAAGCAGATTTAAAAAAACAAATTAAGGAAGATTTAGAAAAATTTTTTTGAGCACAGGAAAAAATTTTGAAGGAAAAAAATATCAAAATAAATTATTTTTGATGTTTTGAAAAAGTAAATTTTGATGAAAAAAAAGCGGAAAAAAATTTTATTTGATTTATTCCAGTTTGGAAATTTGACAACAAGAATTTTGAAATAATTTTTGAAAATCCTGATAAAAATTGACAAATTTTTTGAAAAAATTTCAATGAAATTTTTTGAGATTTTATCTCATTTTTATGAAAGAATTTTACGGAAAAAAATTTTTTCATCTTCTGAAACTCAAAAAATTTTGAAAAAAACTTCAACAATTTTTGAATCAAAAAAATCAAAACTTTAAATTGAAAAAAACTTTCAGATGATTTTTGAATAATCCCCGAAAACATTGCAAAATACTGACCAAACAAAAATCAAAAAAACTGATTTATCTGAAAATTTTCAACAGAAAAAATAGAAAATGATTTTATAATTCCTGATTTACTTTTGATAAATTCAGAAAAAAATTTTTGAAATGATGAAAAAAAATTTTTAGAAAATGCAAAAATTTTTGTGCTGAATAAAAAAAATCTTGATGAAAAAAAAGATTTTTTTGAGTGAAAAAAATTTTTGGAGAAGGTTTTTGGTGAGAGTGATAGGGGTTTAAAGAGAAAGAATTTATTTTAGTAAAGAAATGGTTTTTAACACAACAAAAAAACACCCTCTCAGGTGTTTTTTAAAAATAAACTATTTTACACTCCCCACTCCACAGTAATCCCCATCGATCTACAAGTTCAAGCCAAAGTTTTCACACATGCATCAACATCATTCGCATTTGTATCTTGCATTTTTTCTTCTGCAATTTCTTTCAATTGAGTTTCTGTAATTTTTGCAACTTTATCAATATGAGATTTTGCAGAACCTTTTTTTAAAGAAATTTTTTCTTTAATTAAAGTTGTTGCTTTTGGTTGAGTTGTGTAAAATTCAAATGTTTTATCATCAAAAACTGTAATTTTTGTTGGCAACATTTTTCATTTTTGATCTTTTGTTTTATCATTAAACGCTTGACAAAAATCGTTAATTGCAACTCACGCCGCTCAAAGCATTGATCAAACTGGTGGAGCTGGTGTCGCTTGTCATCAAGCAATAATCATTTTTATTTTTTTTGCTACTTTTTTAGACATAATCTTAAATTATTTTTTTAAAAATTTTTAATTGATAAAAAAATTATGGTAACATTTAAAAAAATTTCACTGATTTTTTTAAACATAATTTTTTTAATTTTTTTACTATCGGGTAAAAAAATTTTACCAAAGTATATAAAACATTTTTTTTAGTTTTGTCAAAAACATTTTTTAAAATAAATTTTCTGCAATCGACTTTGTAAAAATCTTCATCTCTTCGTGGATTCATTTATTATATTCAAATCAAAAAACTTGTCATCAAATCAGAGCAACTAAATAAACCGTTCATTTTTTTTCATCATTGTAATAAAATGAATAAACTCACAAATTATTTGCCTCGAAAATCGATCATTTTGTATTTTTTATTTCAATATAATTTTCAATTACACTTTTTACCTTTAAATAAGTGTCCAACCCACCTTCAATCTCATAAACACTCACATATCTTTTAATTCAATCTCTAAAAATCGTTTTTGACTTCGGCTGATTTATTTCATTTAAATCAAAAATTGAAAATAAATATTGAAATCAAGTCGTTTTGTCTTTTTTAATTTCATCTCACAAAATCACAATTGACTGCTGAGGAATGTTTGATTTAAACACTTTTTCAACCTGAACGGGCTTTATTTCTGCTTGAAAAACATTTTTATTTACTAAAATATTCGTTGTTCAGATAATCAATAAAATAAAAACTATCCAATGAATAAAATTCATTTTCTCTTTTAAAATCAAAAAATTTTCCTTGCTGAAAAATCTTTTTAATTCTTCCGAAAAATTTTTTTTATTTTCTGACATTTTTTATTTTTTTATTTCTTCATAAAAAATTTTACAAAAATATTTTAAAACTGAAAATATTTTTAGTTCAGATTTTTTTATTTTCTGTTATTTTTTTAAAATTTTTATAAACAAAAAAAATTTTTAATTTCTTAAAATTTTTTTTAAATATTTTATTTTTTCGCAATCTGATTAAAATCAAGTTCAATTTGAGTTTCTCTGTCAAAGACATCGATTGAAACTTTGATTTTTCATTTCAAATCATCAACTTCTGTCACTTTTCATTCGTAAGAAGAAAATGGTCAAGAAGTGATTTTTACCAATTCTCAAACCTCAAAGTCAGTTTTGAATTTTCACTCTTTTGATTTCATTCTTAACTGAATTATTCAAAATTCTTCTGGTGAAACTGGAACTGGTGTATTTCAAGCTCAAATAAATCAAGTCACATTTGGAGTATTTCTCACAATAAACCAACTTTCATCAGTTACAATCATATTTACCAAAACATAACCTGGAAAAATTCTTTTTTTAATTTCGTGTGGTTTTCATTTTTTTATCACAAATTCAGGCTCTTTTGGAACTTGAACATCAAAAATTAAATCCTGCATATTCATAGTTTCAATCCTGTTTCTCAATGCTTTTTCAACAGCATCTTCGTATCAAGAATAAGTATGAATAACAAACCATTGTCTTCAAAGTCAAGAATCTTGTTTTATATTATTTTTCATATTTTAAATAAATATTTTAAATTATTTTGCAGTTCAAGTTTCAGTATTTACCTCAATTTGCGATCAAGTTAGGATAACAGGTGTCGTTTTAACATCTGAAACTTTAAATTGAGTTTCAGCCACAACAACAGTTTCCACAGATTTGTCAAATCAATAATCAATTACTCAAACTAAACCTGCCATTGAAAATGTAAAAATTATTGCAACAGTTGAAATGTGTTTAATGTGTTTTCTTGACGGCCAAGTCACATTATGTATCTCAGAAATCGCGTCTTTAAAGAATTTAATCATTTTTAGAAAATTAAGTATTTTTAAAAAAGTAAAAATTTTTTTACTCAGAAAAAAGATAAAAATTTAATTTAATTTTGCAAATTAAATTTATTTTTTCTTTCTTCTTTTTTTAATTGCCTTCTTTTTTGCAGCTTGTTTTTGAGAAATTCTAATCAATTCTCTTTGCTTTTTTTCGTATTCATACATTTTTCAATCATCAATCAAAATTTCGTATGCAAATGTAATTTTTTTCATCATTTTTTCAGCTTCTGCTGCTTTTTCACCAGTGTTTTTATCTGGATGATATTTGATTGATGCTTTTTTGTAAGCTTTTTTTAACTCTTCTTTTGTGCATCATTTTTCAACTCAAAGTTTGTGACGAAGTCATGCAAAATATGGCATAATTTTATTTTATTTTTTAATAACTTGAATTTTATAATAAAAAATTTGGTAAAGTAAAATTTTTTTTGTTTTTTTAAAAAAGCCTGGTGCGGTTGTTATTGTCATTCTGAGCAAGGCGAAGAATATCTTGGTTTACTTTTTAAAACACTCTGAATAAAGCATTGTTGCACAAAAGTAAGAAGACCACAAACCATAGAAATACTTTGAATAAGCCTCAAAACTCATTTTGTATCTAAAAATCTATTTTATATTTTTTTCAATCTCTTGCTTTCATTTTCAGTTGTCCTATATTTAAGGACAACTCACCTCCTTCATCTTTTAGATAATTAAATCTATTTTTTATTTCCACTACACTTTAGTGGAGTAGTTCAAAGAA
>JAJOLG010000051.1 GCA_021129445.1 Candidatus Altimarinota bacterium
TTTAAATCTTTCCCAATTAATTTCTTCCGGGAAAGCTAAATCTAATAATTCTTTATAATCCATTAAATATTTTTAATTTTTTTAATGTATTTATTTTAGTTAAAAAAATTTAATCCACAAGATTTGAGATTATGCCACAAAAATTTTTTTGCTAAAAAGAAATTTTTTTTTTGAATAAGTAAAATAATTAAATAATTACAAAATATGTTTTGCGACAAGACACAAATTACCATAAAACCTTGAACTTGATGAAATTGAAGAACCTGATCAAGAAAACTGAAATACAATCCAAAAGCTTGACCAGATTGATGAGATTGATGAAAATGATGAGATTTTATTTTTAAAACAAATGAAAATTTAAATTCTTTAATCGAACTTCATACGAAAAAAAAATTTAAAGCAGAGGATTGAGAGGATTGATGATCAAATTGTATGCATTGAAAAAATTGAGAAGATTTTGTTTTGGAGGTTCCAGTTTGAACGAAAATTACAGATTTAAAAACTTGAGAAGTTTTTGATTTGAATGATAAAAATATGAAATTTGTTTTTGCAAAATGATGAAGATGAGGGTATTGAAATGCACATTTTGTAAGTTCAATCAGAAGATATCCAGATTTTTCTGAGCTTTGAGAGCCTGTTTATTCATATGATTTAGAGGTTGAATTGATGTTGGTTGCAGATATTGGTATTATTTGATTGCCTTCTGCTTGAAAATCGACTTTGATAAATAAAGTTTCAAATGTGAAGGCAAAAACTGCGGATTATCATTTTACAACTTTGGTTCCAAATATTTGAATTGCAAAAGTTTATTGAGAAACATTGGTTTTAACCGATATTCCATGATTGATTGAGTGAGCTTCTGATGGAAAATGATTGTGATTTGAATTTTTGAGACATATTTCAAGAAATTCAGCATTGATTCATGTTTTGGATTGAAACTCAATGGATATTGTGAAAGATTATCAAATTATTCAAAATGAATTAAAAAAATATTCTGAGGATTTAGCTGAAAAAAAACAAATTATTGCGATAAATAAAGCAGATTTACTTGACGATAATTCAAAAACTTTTCTGAAAGATTATTTTTTACAAGAAAATAAAAATGCAGAGGATGTGATTTTTATTTCTGCGATAACTGGGGAGTGAGTTGATGAATTGATGTGAAAAGCTCTAAATTTGATACAAGATTTAAAATCAAAAAAACAAAAAATTGAAGAAAAACCTCAAAATGAAGATTGATTTATTGAATATAAACCACATTTAGAAATAAATCCAAGAGATTTTACGATTACAGATTTATGAAAATATTCTGATTTTAGGAAAAAAAGATTGGAAAATTGAGAGAATAATGTTTCAGTTTTTTGATATTCTGATAATTTGGAAGATGATGAAAGAGAATTTATTGACGAAAAAACAGAAGAGGAGTGAGAAATTGATGCAAGAAGGATTTGGCAAATTGATTGACCAAGAATTGTGCAAATTGCAAAAATGACAAATTTTGATCAAAGGTGATGACTTGCGAGGCTTTATGATGTTTTGGAAAAAATGCATATTCAGCAAAAATTGGAAAATAAATGGGAAGCAGAAGATTGAGATATTTTAAAATTTTGAGATTGGGAAAAATGTTTGGTTTTTAGGAGGTAAAAATTTTTTTAATAAATAGAAAAATTTTGAAAAATGAATAAAATTTTTTTTTAAAAAAGAAAAAAATAAAAAACCGCTGAAAAATTTTTCAGCGGTTAATTTTTTTTATTTTAATATTTTTAATTCTTTTGTTGGGACTGAATGTTTGATGATTATTGGGTATTGATACATTTTTGAAACTGAATTTGTTAATTCTTTGAGTTTTTCTGGTGCTGATAATGTGCTTGCTCAAATTTGTTTAATTACATCAATTCATTTAAAATTATTTGTTGTCATTTGTGGGATGTTTGATGAAAAGTTATTGTCTGATTTAAATATTTCATTCATTTTATTTGTCAAATTTCAAGTTGGTAATGTTGGATTTGTTGATATTTGAATTGAAGATTCAGTGTTGTCAAAAATATATTCTCTCAAATGATGTAAATCATAAGTTAATGAAATTGCTTGTAGTTGTTTTTCTTCATCTGCGTTTAAGTTATCTCAGAATCAACATTTATTTCAGAATCAATAAATTGATACCGGACAAGTTCATAATTCATATCATCAAACAGTATTATTTGAAAGCATTGTTCAATCCCAAATTAGTTGGTTTTTAAATATTGTTCTTCTTGATGTGATATCAAATATTGTTTGAATTGTTCATCATATATTCGCAAATGACATCATTGATCATTCTGCAATTATTTGTCATTTTCATACAAGTAATTCAGGGCTAATTAAAATATTTCATTGTGATTCAAGTGGTTTTAATTGGGGGTGAGTTGCTCATGTTGTGGTTGATAAATATGGATCAATAAGTGCAACATATGCAGTATTTTCTGATGCATCGATATACTTTGCATTAAATAAAATATTTCATCAGTAAGTTATTATTGAAATAGGTTTTTTGTCTCAATATGGATCTAAATTTAAAGTTGTTGTTCAAGTTCATAAAATAATATCTCAATTTTTTACCAAATAAATATCTTCATCTCAAAGTGTAATTTTGTAATCATTTAAATCACTTAATGTTGTAACTAATATTCAAGATCAATTTGCATCTTTTGCATTTGGTAATAAATCTGTGATATTTGATTTTACTTTCTCAATTGCATTTTTAACAGCGGATTCTTTTAATTCAAATGTTTGAACATTTTGATCAAAAGTAACAGTTTTTTGTCAAGATTGAATATTTCATAAAATTTTTGCATAAACATTTTCTTTTATTACAAATCAATATTGCAAAGGAAGTCAATTTCATGCCCTATCCATAAAATCAAATGAAATATAGAAATAATCTCACGGCTGTGCTCAAATATTTGTATCTGTATTTGAATAAATTTTAAATGCAGTTTTTCATTTTCTTACTGGTAGTTCATTTTCTCCAAGCATTCTATTTTCTTTTAAAATTTCAATTCAGTTTGGTATCCATCATCAAGTATCGTCAACTTTATAAAGTCATGAAACTGTACTTAAATATGCTCATGAATAAACTCATGTTTCAATAAAAAGTACTTGTCTTTGTTGTGGGTATGTTATTGTTCAATTTATTGATCAAGTTTGGGTTGATGTTAAAATGATTTTTCAGTCAGTTCATTTTGTTAAAATTCAAGTATCTTCGACATAGTTCATTCAAGTTCAAGTTAAAAGCACTCATGTTGTTGTAAAATATGCATCTTTCATGAATAAGATTCATCAAGGAAGAGGAATATCTCATCATCATTGAGCAAATACTCAGCTTGATGTAGCTCATGTCGTAGTATAAAGATATTTTTCATCTAATTGATTTTCTGTTAAATATCAAGCCATTCATGGAAATGCAGTGATTTCATAAATACAATTATTTTTTTCTTCTTCTGTTGTTCATTTTCAACAATAATAAACTTTTCAAATATCAAAATCATATGGATTAAATCATGAATTTCAGTTTAATGGATTTACTCAATCTTCTAAGAAATCAGTTGTTGTTTCTCAATTTAAATAGGTCTTTGAATCATTTAATTCTAATCAAAAAGTATGTCATTCATTTGTTCAAATTGCTCATACTCATGATGCATAATCTCACAAACTATCAACTCAATGTTTATCAATAATATTTTTTATATTTACAAGAGGAAATGAATCATCAACTTTTGTGACTGCTGATTGACAATAATTGTAATTTCATGCTTCATCAAAAATTTTTATTCAAACTTTTTTTCAAGAGTATCAAGTGTTTCAATTTGATAATTCTGTTGCATCACATGATGCAGT
>JAJOLG010000017.1 GCA_021129445.1 Candidatus Altimarinota bacterium
AAAAAACTAAAAAACCTTTTCAATTTCATCAATCAATTCCAAAAACTCCTCTCTTCATTTTTTTTCGTAAAAATAAAACTGCTCATCAAATTTTTTAAAAATTTTTTCTAAATCTAAAAATCTTTTATCTTTGAAAAAAATTTTTTGCATCTCTCAGAAACTTAAAAAATGAATTTTTTCAAAATGATTATGAGAAATGTAAGTTTTTAAAATTTTTGACAATTTTTCCCAAAAAATTTTATCAAAACATTCATCAGGCTGATTTTCAACAATTTTTTTAATTTTATAAAAATCCTTCAAAAATTTTTCTCTTGAATAAAAAAATTTTTTTTCTTGTTTTAAAATTTTTTTATCAAAAAAAATTTTTTTTAAAATAAATAAAAACAAAATTACAAAAATTATTCAAAAAATCCAAAAAAATTTTGAATAATCTGGTGGTCAAATCAGTGGTAAAATATCGTGAATATCTTGCATAAAATTTAATACAAAATTTAAAACAAATTAAAAATATCTTTTATTGTCACAAAAATCAGCAATCACATCAAAAATAAATATCAAAATAAATTAACATACATTTCCAAACTTGCAGAAAGCGGCCTTCTAATCAAGGCTTCAACAAGCAAAAACATAAACCTTCCACCATCCAAAGCTGGAATTGGTAAAACATTTACAACTGCAAGAGAAAGTGAAATTAATGCCATAAACTTCAAAACTCAATTAAAATCTCAGGCTTCAACAAATCATCAAGTTGCTTTTGCAATTCAAACAGGTCAAGAAACTCAATCTGGCATTGTTCCTTTTGTAAACAGATTTTGCATCATTTCTCAAAACATTTTTACTGTTGAAATTGAAATTCTAAAACATTCAGAAAATGAAAATATTACAGCATCAAAAAATCATAATTTAATATCTTTTATCTCTTTAATTCAAGGCTTTGATGAAATCGCAATTCACAATTTTCATCAATTTTTTTGAATTTCAGAAGTTTGTATTTCCAAATTTATTCCCCTTCAATCTCGCAAAATTTGGTATGAAATTTTATCTGTTTTCTGGCTTAAAAATTTTTTTTGCAATTCAATAAATTTTTTTGCATCAGAAACTTTTTCTCAATTAATTTGTAAAATTAAATCTCCTTTTTGAAAAAAATTTTCATTTTTTTCATTATTTAAAACTAAAAAATTTTGCGGTTCGTTTAAAATTTTTACTCAATCAAATTTTTCATTCATCACAATAAATCACTCATTTTGATATTTTGTAAAATCATCTTTTGATAAAATAATCGGCTTAGTTCAAATCACGAATAAAAAAATCAAAATTCCCCATGCTAAAATAAAATTCATAAAAACCCCTGCCAAAACAATCTCCATTCTTCACAAAATCGAAACCGCTCAAAAACTTCATTTTTCTCGAATTTTTGACGAATTTTCTCAGAACATTCTCACAAATCATCAAAATGGAATCCAATTTAGAGTAAACTCTGTTCATTCTTTATTTTTCCACAAAACTTTTGCTTTTGGCGGAAGTCAAAGTCAGAACTCTTCCACTTTAACTCAATGTCTTTTTGCCGAAAAATAATGTCCACATTCATGAATTAAGACAATTATTGAAAAAATTATTATTGCTGAAATTATTGAAATTAAAAACATATTTTTTGATTATTTTTAGTAAAATAAAAATTTTTTTAATAATTCAAAGTTTTTTTTATCAATTTTATCTGGAAAAAATGAGCAAATATATTGAGGATTAAATGGAGGCAAAAATTAGAGAAAATGAAGATGAATTTGAAATAAAATGGGATGAAAAATGAGAAGTTTATCAAAATCTTGAAGAATAAAAAAAAGCAAAAATTTAATACCAAATTTTGCTTATTTTTTTTAAATCAAACTCCAATCAATTTTTGTTTTTCATATTTTTTCTAAAATCTCATTTGTTTTTGAAAAATGATTTCATCAATAAAAATTTTTTACAGAAAATGGTGACGGATGAGCAGATTCCAAAATAAAATGCTTTTTTTTATCAATAAACTTTTTCTTAGATTTTGCAAAATTTCACCAAAGCAAAAAAACAACTCATTTTTTTTCATCAGAAATTTTTTTAATCACAGAATCTGTAAAATTTTCCCATCAAATTTTTGAATGCGACGCCGGTTTTCAAGACTCAACTGTCAAAATTGCATTCAACAAAAAAACTCATTGACTCGCCCATTTTTCTAAATTTCCATTTTCAGAAATTTCAATTCATAAATCATTTTTCAGCTCCTTAAAAATATTTTTCAAAGACGGCGGATTTTTTACTCAATCCTGAACAGAAAAGCACAAACCATGCGCTTGACCTTTTCAATGATAAGGATCCTGACCCAAAATTACAACTTTTAAATCGGAAAATTTTGTCAAATTAAATGCATTAAAAATCAAATTTTTTGGTGGAAAAATTATTTTTCATCTTTTTTCCTCATCCTCCAAAAATTTTTTAATCTTCAAAAAATTCTCAGAATAAATTTCTGATTTTAAAATTTTTTGCCAATCATTTTTTAAAAAATTTTCCATTTTTTTATCAAAAATAAAAATTTTTCTTATTAATTCAAAATTTTTTTATTGCTTTTATTTTTTTTTTCTCAAAAATAAATACAATGATGAAAAATTTAAAAAGAAAATCGGCAAGTATTCTTTTAATTGTAACGGTTATTGCAAGTAGTGCAATGATGCTATTTTTGACAATTTCATTTATGGCAAAGCAGTATTTGCAACAAATTTCATCTTTAGAATATGCAAATTTAGCAGAAAATTATGCAGAATCTTGAATGGAAGAAGCAATTGTAAGATATTTTGAAAAATCAGAGGAAAAATATGAAGATTATAAAAAAAATCATGATGAATCAGTCAGAAGAAAAGAAATTTTATATTGAGCAATAATTGACAATGAAAACCAAGAATCCAATAAAAAAATTGAAAAAAACATTTATTTGAATTATAAAATGTTTTGATTTGAAGATCAAACAAAAATTTGAGAAGTTGAGGTAAAAGCAAGTAGATTGGTTGATAAAATTGAGTGAAAATTATATCCATTTCAAAAATTTGAATTTCGTTTGACGGCAGAAGAAAGAGAAAAATACAAATACAGATGAAAAGATTGGCATCAATCAGACATAAAACAATTAAAACTTGTTTGGAATTGATTAAATTGAGACACAAATGATAAATGAATCAGTGTTTTACAAATCAGATGGCCAATTTGACAAAAATGAAATATTCAAACTCATCAAATAAATTTTGATCATTGATGAAATTTTACTTTTTGAGACTTTTGAACCGAAACATGAGCGGAATTATCAGAACTTACATTACCAACAGATGAAGAATATTGATGAAATTTTTCAGACCTTGATGATAAATACGAAAAATACGAATATATTTATATTTTAAAAGCAAAAACAAAAGCACTTGCATTTGAAATTTATTGACTTGATGAAAATTGAAATAAAATAAAATTACCAGATAAAAATGTTTATTTTGAAGTAAAATCTCAAATCTGATGAGATAAATTTGATTTATGATGAGAAAATTCTTGAAGGTCTTTTACTAAATTTTTGAAAGCTAAAAAAGAAATTTACACAAATTTTGACTCGAGTTTTGATTATTGAAGAGTTTTTATTTGATTTTAATCAAGGTAAAAGATTTTAACTTATTCAAGTTAAAATATAATATTATTCTGAGTTTATCCTTTGTTATTCTAAATTTTTTTATTATTTTAAGCATCTTTTTTGTCATCCTAAGCAACGCGAAGAATCTCTTGTT
>JAJOLG010000049.1 GCA_021129445.1 Candidatus Altimarinota bacterium
AATGTATGCTAGTATTGGTGTAGCGCAGGAAAAAGCAACGCAAACATAGCATTGTTTATGGTGAGTAGGTTTTTTTGAGCATTCCCAATAATGGCGTGCAGTTTGGCTTTGTAGTAGAAGACACTTGCGGAATTAAGGTATTACATAATCATTAAAACATAGATACACATGTCAAAAGGAAATATAAATATTTCAACGGAAAACATTTTCCCAATTATTAAAAAATTTTTGTACTCTGATCACGAAATATTCTTACGTGAATTAGTTTCCAACGCAACCGATGCTACATTAAAATTAAAACATTTAATTAGAATAGGAGAGGCAAAAGGAGAATTTCAAGATCCTCTAATAGAAATAAAAATCAATAAGAAGAAAAAAACACTTCATATTATAGACAGAGGAATTGGAATGACATCAGATGAAATAAAAAAATACATCAATGAAATTGCATTTTCGGGAGCAGAGGAATTTGTTGAAAAATATAAAGATAAAATTGAGGATAGTGGTATTATTGGACACTTTGGTCTTGGGTTTTACTCCTCTTTTATGGTTGCCGATAAAGTAGAAATACTTACTAAGTCCTATAAAAAAGAGGCACAGGCGGTAAAATGGGAATGTGATGGAAGCCCAGCTTATACCATAGAAAATATAGATAAAGACGAAGTAGGTACTGAAATTATACTACATATATCCGAAGAGGAAAAACAATTTTTAGAAGCGGATAAAATAAACGAATTGTTGTCTAAGTACAATCGTTTTATGCCTATTCCTATTAAACATGGTACCCGTGAAGAAACCAAAACAATAGGCGAGGGCGATGATGCCAAAGAGGAAAAATATACGATAGACAACATCATCAACAACCCAACTCCTGCATGGACTAAAAAGCCAACCGATTTAAAAGAAGAAGACTATAAAAACTTCTATCGTGAACTGTACCCCATGCAGTTTGAAGAGCCCTTGTTTAATATACATTTGAATGTAGATTACCCTTTCAACCTTACAGGAATTCTGTACTTCCCACGTATTACAAAGAATATGGATATCCAAAAAGACCGTATTCAATTGTATCAAAATCAGGTTTTTGTAACCGATAATGTGGAGGGAATTGTACCTGATTTCTTGCAGATGTTACGGGGTGTAATTGACTCGCCAGACATTCCATTAAATGTGTCACGTAGTTACTTGCAAGCAGACGGTGCTGTAAAAAAAATAGCCGGTTATATCACTAAAAAAGTAGCTGACAAGTTAAATTCTATCTTTAAAAAAGACAGAAAGGAATTTGAAGCCAAGTGGGATGATATCAAACTGATTATAGAATATGGTATGTTGTCCGAGGAAAAATTCTTTGATAAAGCTCAAAAATTTGCCTTGTACCCTGTGGTTGATGGAGCTAATTACACCTTTGATGAATTAAAAGACAAAATCAAGGACACTCAAACGGACAAGGATGGCAATTTAATTGTTTTATATACTTCTGATAAAGAACAGCAACACGCCTATATTGAAACAGCTCAAGCAAAAGGCTACAAAGTCGTTTTATTAGATTCGCCTATTGTACCGCATTTGCTTCAGAAGTTAGAAACAGAAAATGAAAAGCTGAAATTTACTCGTGTTGACTCCGATTTTATCGATAACCTCATTAAAAAAGAGGAAACTAAAATTTCAAAATTAACTGATGATGAAAAAACAAAACTAGAAGGCATCGTAAAAGAGGTCGTTCCTGCCGAAAAATATACGGTGCAGATGGAAGCTTTAGACTCAACAGACAATCCTTTTATCATTACACAGCCTGAGTTTATGCGACGTTATAAAGAAATGAGTCAAACAGGTGGCGGAGGCTTTATGGGAATGGGCGAAATGCCAGAAATGTATAATCTAATTGTCAACAGCAATCATCCTTTAATGGATAAGATTCTTAAAGCTAAAAAGAATAAAGAGAAATACGTAAATCAAGCCTTAGATTTAGCAAAGCTATCTCAAAATTTAATAAAAGGTAAAGACATGACTGATTTTATTAAAAGAAGTTTTGAGTTAATGAAGTAGATCCTGTTTTTTAAACCACAAAAACCTTTGTCAAAGTTTTTTTTACTTTGACAAAGGTTATCACAAGGGTATCATGAGAGCTAAACAGTTTTTCAGTCTTAAATCATAAATCTTTCAGCCTTTTATACCTCTATATCTTTATCGTAAGGGATAGTCTTTAAAATATGGTTGATAACAGCAACCCGAGCTGTTGTTTTTCTATTGGCTTTAATCACTTTAAAAGGAAATTTTCCTTTTTTCGCATTGAGAAACATTTTGTCTTTAAAATCGGTATATTCATCCCATAATCTTTGTGCATTTTCATCTACTTTAGTCATCTTCCATATTTTCAGTGGATTTGATTTTATCTCTCTAAATCGCTTGGCTTGCTCTCTGCGAGAAATAGACATATATATTTTAACTAGGCGTATGCCAGACTCTACAATCATTCTTTCAAAATCATTAACTTGCTTCATAAAACGATCGTATTGACTTTGTTTACAGAAGCCATTAACAGGTTCTACAACGGCTCTGTTATACCAACTTCTGTCAAAGAAAACGATTTCTCCACCCGTTGGTAATTGGTTCACATAGCGTTGAAAGTACCACTGTGATTCTTCGTCTTTAGTCGGTTTTGGCAGTGCAACCACTCTTAGATGTCTAGGGTTTAAACGTTCTATGATTCTACGTATAGCACCGCCTTTTCCTGCAGCGTCTCTACCTTCAAAAATAATAACTACTTTTTCATTGTTATTAATAACCCATGTTTGTAGCTTTATTAACTCAACTTGTAGTTTTATTATTTTTTTTTCGGATACTGCATGGCGTATGGCTCTTGCTAAATCATAGGAATTTTTTTGTGAAAGCAATGCGTGTAAACCTTTCTTTGAGTTTAATAAGTCTAAGTTTTTTTCTATGTATTCTTCTTGATTTTGCATATTTCTATATTCTTAAAGGTTTAAACATTTTGGATCATTGTTCTTTGGTAACGAAAAACAATATTAGGATCAGGTAATAACATTGTGTTTTCTTCGTCTTTGCCTTCGTATTTAAACTGAGATAGAACATAACGCAAGCTCTCTAACCTAGCTACGTATTTAACATTTGTTTTTACGGTTATCCACGGACTATAACTCGTGTGTGTTTTACTAAACATTTGGTTTTTGTAATAGGTGTATCTATCCCAAAGTTCCTGTCCTTTTTTATCAACAGGGCTAAACTTCCAGCGTTTTACGGGACTTGCCAACCTAGCCTCAAAACGCCTCATTTGTTCGTCTTTTGTAATAGAAAACCACAGTTTAATAATGCGGACTCCATCTTCTCTAAGCATGTGTTCAAACTCCGGAACATGAATCATAAATTGATCGTATTGCTCTTCCGTACAAAATCCCATAACAGGCTCAACCACTGCACGATTGTACCAACTTCTGTCAAAGAAAACAATTTCTCCCGGATTGGGTAAGTGTTTTATATAACGTCTAAAATACCATTGACCTTGTTCTACTTCAGTAGGTTTGTTCAAGGCGACTAAACGCATAGAACGTGGATTTAGATGCTCCATAAAACGCCTAATACTACCTCCTTTTCCTGCGGCATCTCTTCCTTCAAAAATAATGGCTATTCGTTGCTTGGTTTTATTAGCCCATTGTTGTAATTTAACCATTTCTCCTTGTAATTGTCTCAGCTCTTTT
>JAJOLG010000027.1 GCA_021129445.1 Candidatus Altimarinota bacterium
TGATTTTAAGAATGATTAAAAAATAAATTTTAAAAACAAATTATGCTAGAAAAACTACAAAATTTAAAAACAGAGGCAGAGCAAAAAATTTTTTCTGCAAAAAATAATGAAGAACTTTTTGATATTGAGAAAAAATTTTTATGAAGAAAATGAGGTGAGTTGAGTGAGATTTTGAAATGATTGAAAGATTTGCCGAATGATCAAAAATGATCGGTTTGAAAATTGTCGAATGAGGTGAAAAATTTTATTTTGGAATCGATAGAAAAAAGAAAAACAGAATTGGAAGAGGAGTATTATAATTCAATTGTTGAGGAAGAATTTTTAGATATTTCAAAGCCTGTTTTGCATAAAAAAACAAACTGAACTCGTCATCCGATTTCTCAATTTATTGATGAGACGATTTCGGTTTTTTGAAGAATGTGATTTTCGTTAATTTCGTGAGATGAAATTGAGAATGAATGGTATAATTTTACTGCTTTGAGGCTTTGAGCTGATCATCCAGCGAGAGAAATGCAGGACACTTTTTTTGTGAAAGATTTGAAAGATGAGAACTTGAAAAGTGATGACGATAGAGATAAATGATATGTTTTAAGGACTCAGACTTCTGATATGCAAATTCATTATTTGCAAGAAAATCCTTGACCTTGTGCGATTATTTGACCATGAAAAGTGTTTAGAAAAGATTCAGATGCGACACATTCTCCAATGTTTCATCAAGTTGAAGGGCTTTTTGTGAATGAAAAAGTTTCAATTGCGAATTTAAAATATGTGCTTTTGACAGCATTTAAAGAGATTTTGTGAGATGATAAAATTGAAATGAGATTAAGGTTGTCGTATTTTCCATTTACAGAACCATCTTTTGAGGTTGATGTTTCTTGCCCAATTTGTGGTTGAAAAGAAAAATCTTGTAAAGTTTGTAAGTGAAATATTTGGCTTGAAATTTGATGAGCTTGAATGGTTCATCCGGAGGTTTTAGAAAATTCGGGAGTTGATTCAAAAAAATACAATTGATTTGCATTTTGATTTTGAATCGATAGATTGGTGATGATTAAGCATAAAATAAATGATATTCGTTTATTTTATGAGAATGATATTAGATTTTTGAAGCAATTTTAATTTTTTTTAAAAAAATAATTTTATTGTGATAAAAATTTCAGATCATCAAAATTAAAAAAATAATTTAAAATATAAAAAAATATGGACCCCACACTCGCACTTTTAATTTTTTTATTAATGTTTTCATGATTTTTTTCATGAGCAGAAATTGCACTTATTTCGCTTTGAGCAGCGAAAGTTAAGCAAATGGTTGACAAAAAAGAGTTTTGATCATCTGCTGTTAAAAAGTTGAAAGATAATCCAAACAAGCTTTTGATTACGATTTTGATTTGAAATAATTTTGTAAATATATGAGCTTCGATGATTACTGCAATTTGGGCAACAAAAGTTTTTTGAGCAGAGTTGCTTTGAGTTGTGACATGAGTTTTAACACTTTTAATTTTAGTTTTTTGAGAAATTTTACCAAAATCTTTGGCTCAAAGATTTAATATTACATTTTCTAAAATTGTTGCATTTCCACTGTTATTTTTGAGTTATTTGCTATTTCCAATAGTTTTTATTTTGGAAAAATTTTTAAATTTTACGATGAAAATTGTTTGATGAGATGCAAAAATGCAGACGATTTCAAAAGAAGAATTAAAGGCAATAGTTCAGCTGTGATCAGAGGAATGAAGTATTGATGGTGAAAATTCTGAAATGCTATCAAATGTTTTGGAATTTTGAGAAACTACAGCCGAAGAAGTGATGACAGATAAAACAAAATTGCTTACTTTGTCATCGGAAACAACAATAAAATTTGCGACAGATTTTTTTATAAAATATGAGCATTCAAGAGTTCCAGTTTTTGAAGAGTGAAATTCTGATAAAATACTTTGAATAATTACTTTGCAGGATATTATTAAGCAAAAGCAAAATAAAAATGATGATTTAAAAATTTGAGATTTGGATTTAAAACAACCAATTTTTATTCCAGAAACTAAAAAAATTTCTGATTTATTTAAAGAATTTCAACGGAAAAGAATACATATGGCAATTGTGATTTGAGAATTTTGAGATGTTGAGTGAATTGTGACGATGGAAGATATTTTGGAAGAAATTTTTTGAGAAATTCGTGATGAATCTGATGATGAAGAGGATTGAATTAAAAAAATCAATGAAAAATCTTGGAGAATTCATTGAGATTTTGAGATTGAAAAATTGAATAAATTACTTGATTGACACTTTAATTACCCTGATCATAAAACAGTTTCTTACATGTTGATGGATAAATTACAAAAAATTCCTGAAAGGTGAGAAAGTATTGATATTGATTGAATTTGATTTTTTGTAGAGAAAATGGAGTGAAATAAAATTGAATTGATAAGATTACAAAAATAATTTTTATGAAAAATTTTAAAAAAAAATCAGCTTTTACATTGCTTGAAATAATTATTGCGATTGTGGTTTTGACACTTGCGATTTGATGAATTTATAAAATGTCAATTGAGAGTAAAAGGGTGATGACGAAATCAGAATATTCAATTACAGCAATGTATCTTGCACAAGAATGACTTGAAGCAATAAAAACAATTCGCAATGAAAGATTTTTTAAATCATTTAATAAAGAGGAGTGATGGTGAAAATTTTTAACAGATGATTTGTGATATTGATGAATGTGAAGTTGATGAACTTTATTTAAAAAATTGAAATTTGAGAATAAAAAATTTAAACTTGAAAATGCCTGAGTTTCGTTTGATAAATCAATTTCAAGTGTTGATGATATTTGTTTGGATGTTTGAAAATATGAAGATTGTATTTATGAACACATAAATATTAAAAATATTTGAGATAAAAAAAATTGAAATTTATGAAAAAATTTTTTTAGAAGAATAAAAATAAAAAAAGATTTTTGAGAAACAAATTTGGTAATGGTTTTTTCTGAGGTTTTTTGGGAAGACAATTGAAAACTTGAAAAATTTTCTGTAAAGCAAAATTTTTGAAATATTTTGATAAATTAGAAAAATTTTTATAAAAAAAGTTGGTAAAATGAAATTTTTTGACAAAAAAGAAAATTTTTTAAAAAATATAAAAAATTTTTATAAAAATAAAAAAATAAAAAAATGGATTTAAAAAAAATGCAAGAAGCCGTAAAAGATGAATTATTGCAAAATTTAAAATGCGAGATTTGTTGATGAGCTTACGATAAAAATGATGTTAGCATTAAATCTTTGTGATGATATAAAAGTTTAATTAAAGCAACTTGTCAAAAATGTGATGCAGTTGCTGAATTTCAAGCGGAGATTAAAGATCAGGGTGATATGGAAAAGGAATATGTTGATGAAATTTCTGAGTGAAAAATGAAAACTTTGGAGAATTGAAAAGCCGTTGATTATGAAGAATCGGAATTTGCAAAAGAATTTAACGATATTAAAAAAAGGCAAAATGTTCAAAAATCTGTAATTCAAAGTAGTGAAATTAATTCTGTTTGAGATTTTATGAAA
>JAJOLG010000069.1 GCA_021129445.1 Candidatus Altimarinota bacterium
AAAAAATATAGTGCATTTGGCAGATAGTGCTAAAAATGAAAATGACAGCAATAAATAAACATAGTGCAAAACAGAAAATTTGTAGCGTTGAAATGCCAAACGCACCATATTTAAACCGTTAGAAACAATTCGGAAAATGAAAAATAAAAGTCCACCCAAATAATCAATTAAACTGAGTTACTAAAACTAAATATTTTTATTCCACTCTTTAAATTACAAAATTATGAACATAAAACAAATTTTTATTTTATCTTTTCTGATAGCAATGAACATGCAGTTTGCAATAGGACAAAATCAAAGTAAAGCATATGATTTTCCTATAAAACCCGGAACAAAAGAATGGGCAAGATTGGATACTTACGAAAAAAGATTAGATGCTTACAACGTTCCTGAAAAATTGTTGCAAAATATGAATACTGCCGATTTAGTGCAAACCTGTTTAAATTATCCTGAATTTAGATTAATAATGACAAGAAACAGTTTGCAACAAGGTTATGATTATCTAAAATCGGTTTTCAACGGGTTTTCTGAATTAGAAAAACGTAAAGATGCAGGAACTGAGTTATTAAAAGTATATGAAAAACTTAATCCAGCGGAAATTACAAAATACGATACACCAGTAAAACGTGGGGGTTTTGCCTTTGAGTTTACTTATATAGAAATTATTTTGGCACAAAAAGCAGTTTTGATAAATTTAAGTAAAAAAGAAAAAGTAGGACTTATCAAAAAATCAGTCTCGGATTATGAGATTAAGGAAAGAATGACGGATAATTATTCTCCTTTCGGATTAACAACACCAGCATTAATCTTAGGACGCTTATTAGATATTGACAAATTTCAGGAATTTTATACTAAAAAAGCAAAAGATAGTAAAATGCAAAGTTTTGTTGATTATACACATCTTGGCAGTCGTTCAACACTATCGGATATTATTAAAATTTCAAAATTATACTTAAAACAAATTGAAAATGAATAAGAAATTTGTATTAATACTATTGGTAGTTGGTTTAATCGGTTCATGTGAAAAACAAAGTCCTTGCGATGTTCTTGTAAATGGGGTCTATCAATTTCCCGAACTGCCTGAAAACCATAATATGACAAGTCAGGAAGTTACTGAGTTTTGGGATTTGCCGGAAAATATATGTAATTGTATTACAACAGAAGGGTTGATTGAAACAATCATGAATTATCCTGAATTAAGATTGATAACTGCGGGAGCAAATCCTCAATCAGGTTATAATCTCTTAGTTAGAGAGAGGTTTAGAGGTTCACGAGAATTAGAAAGCCGACCAGACAGAGCTACTTACTTACTGGAAAAATATAAGACTTTGGATCCTTTCGGTTATAATCAGGATTGGGAACCTGCCAAAATAGGTGCTTTTATTTTTTACATTAATGATTTTGAACTAATTATTAGTCAATATGTGAATTTAGAACCATTAACCGGGGAAGAGAGGATAGAATTAATTGAAAAAGTATTATCGGTATATGAAAAGAAAAAATCAAATAGTGATAAATATTCTACGTGGAGCTTGTCTAGAACAATGGTTATAGCATCAAGAATGATGAAACTATCTGATTTTTCACCTTTTATGTTGGTTTATATCGAAAATAATGCTGTTTGGGAAGTTAATGAATACTATTATCCTGTAACTTATGAAACATTAGATATTATTTACAATTTATCAATAGAATATTTAGACAATTTAAAAAACAAATAATTATGAGGAATCTATTTTTATCAATAATAATGTTTGTGCTTTATCAAAACACATTTGCACAATACACAACAATTAAAACACCGACAGACGTTTCTGTTGAAGCCATTTATTTTAACGAATTTACTTCTGATGAACTTGCTGAGGCTGAAGCCCTGGCTGCAAATTGGTTAAATGCACATGGCTCAAATGCTATAAGAGTTGCACCTGCATCAAAAACCTATAACTGCCACGATTATGCGTGGCATTATTCAGATGGAGGCACAAAACGCTGGGTAAATCAAATAGACAGATATGGGAATGCTAATATTTCAAAATATTGGTCAGGTAGTGCACCAACATATCAATTAACGACAAGTTCAAAAGCAAATAAAGTGTTTTATCCAGATGGAGACCATTCGGCAGAAGTAATATCACCCGGAGTTTTTGAATCGAAATGGGGAGCTTGGCCAAGATATCGTCATGCCCCTAATGATTGTCCTTATACATCAAGTAATTTGCAATATTATGCAGTACCTGTTTCTGGTAATAGTTTAATTTGTTCATCAGGCAATTATTCAACTTTAAATATTTCAGGAGCATCATATAATTGGAGTGGGAGTAAAGTTTCAATATCCGGAAGTGGTTCATCTGTATCGGCTACGAAAACATCAAACGGCTCGGGTTGGATAAAAATTAATATTTCAAGTCCACATTCTGGCACAACTGTAACAACAAGTAAAAAAATTATTTGGTTAGGTAACCCAGGGCAACCAATAACAAATCCAACAGGTTATCCCACATTTCAAATGGCTCTTGGACAAATAAAATCAATAAGTGTAGCTTCTGCACCCGGATATCCTTATCAATATATATGGGATATAACAGGAAGTATTGAAAAAATTGTCGATAATGGTGCATCGGTTTTAGTGGAAGCAACTGAATTAGGCTGGGGTAATTTCAGAGTAAAAACAAGAAATCAATGTGGATATAGTGCTATTGGCGGTGGTGCTGTAAAAGTTAGTTCTGGTGGTGGCGGAGGGATGATGATGCTTTCTATTTCACCAAACCCCGCAAATTCAGAAATTACAATAAGCATAAATTCAAAATATGAAAAAGAAACATTTGACGAAAACGAAGAATGGGGCATAGAAATATATAACCTTTACCATGTTTTACAAGAAAAAAGACATAAATTAAGAGGAAATACATTAAACATAAATACGAGTTCATGGAAAGAAGGTATTTATATGATTAGAGCTACATATAAAGGAGAAGTTTTTAATGAAAGATTATTAATTAAACGATAGCTAATAGTTGATGCACTGTTTCTAACATTGTATAAACGTAATGCGGGTAAGGTGCTAAATATGAAACGATTAACTGCAAATATACATTTGGGTAAATTGAAAATGTGCTGCAATAAAATCCCGCACTACGCTTATACGTTACCGTTGTGTTTAATGGCAGAACGGGAAAAAAATTGCTAATTCCTTTCTCAAAATTGAACATAATATAAAAAAAAACAGTTCCTTAATAATGGAACTCAGATAAAAATGAAATTTAATAATGTGTGCAACACCAAACAATAAAAAAATGAAAATTAATACTAAAACAAAA
>JAJOLG010000032.1 GCA_021129445.1 Candidatus Altimarinota bacterium
TTCCAAAAAAACTGATCTGTCTTTGTAAAAATTTTTTTTGAGAATAAAGCCTTTTGTGGAATTTTTTTGGAGCATTTTTATTTTTTAAATAAATACCAAAACGGCTCAAAAGCTACTTTTTTTCAATCAATCTCTCTTTGAAAAATTTTGATAATGTTGTTTTTTTAAACTCTAAAACCTCATCTTAATAATCATATAAAAATGATTTAAAAAATCTTTGGAATTAAATCTTTATTTCAAATTTTTACTGTTAAAACTTTTTTAAGTTAATAAATTTTAACAGAAAGTCAAACCTACCCCAAAAACCCAAGCCCAATCGCAATAAATAAAATCGGCAAAAATAAATAAAAAAACAAAATATTTACAAAAATTGCATTCGCCAAAATACCGAGTAATCAAGCAAAAAGTCAAATCGCAAAACCATCTTTTTTCTGCAAAAATTTTTTAAAATTGAAAAATAAAATCCATAAAATAAATCACAAAAATAGCAAAAATCAAACTAAACCTGTAGTCGCCAAAACAGTCAAGAAACTGGCATCAATCCCGCTTGCTCAATGCGATTTTGTCATAAAAACCCATTTTTCTTTTTGGACTATTTTTAAAGTATTAAAACCCCGTCAAAGCCAAGGTTTTTCCTGAAAAAGTTGAATCCCAGTTTCCCAAGATTTCACACGAAGTTTTGCTGTTGGGTCAAGTGTTCAAGTGTTGAAAAAAATATTTTTTGCCGACTCAACTCAATCAAAAAATCTCTCTTTTGCCCTGTCAGAAACTCAAATTCATAAAATGAAAATTATTGTAAAAATCAGTAAAAATTTTCTTGATAAAAAAATTCACAAAATTCACGATGCAACTAAAAATGCCAAAAGTCCAGATCTTGAATACGAAAAAATTATTCACGAGATTAAACAAAAAATCAAAAAAATTAGAAAATAATTTATTTTTTTAAACTTAAAATACTGTTCCCAAGCGACTCAAACCGCAAGAGAAATCACAAATGCAAAATATCCTGATAAAAAATTTGGATCAAACCATGTTGACAACATCCTTCAAATATGCGGGTCCCATCACAAATTTTGCATTCAAAGTTTTTCAAAATTTCAAAAAAATTTCATCTGCAAAGTTCACAAAATAAAAATTATAAATGAAGAAATAAAAATTCAATTGATCAAAAAATTTTTATTTTCTTCGGATTTTTTTTCATCATCTCAAAAATTTTTTCAAAAATTAAAACTTAAAAAAATTAATGTTCAAAACAATAAATACCTAACAAAATATAAAAAACTTTGTGAAAATTCTCAGAAATTTAAAACCATTTCATGAGAATTTATTAAAAGTGAAGAAAATCAAACAAGTAAAAACAAGGAAAATAACCAAAATCACGGGTAAATGAAAAAATTTTTTTCTTTAAAAAAATATTTTATTCATCCAAAAAATGCGAGTAAAACCACAGAAATATCAACCAAAGAAACTCCTTGTTCAAGTAAAATTGGGATTCTTCACATTTCTCATAAAATGATTCAGATGAATAATAATGTGAAAAGGGATTTCATAAATTATATATTTTTTATCAAAATATCTGGATTTAAATTCAATCTTGAAAATGCAAATACTTTTTTCATAAATCTTTTAATGATGCTCAAAACGGAAACTTTTCTGAATTTCTTTTTATAAACCACCACTTCCAACCACAAACCTCACAAATCTTTCGGTGTTTTCAATTAAAATTATCGAAATAAAAATCACCAACAATCAAATTATTGAATGCAAAACAATTTTTTTCGCATCTTCTTTTCAGGAATCCGTTCAAAAATCAGTAATCAGCCTAATTCATCAATAAATCAAAAATCAAACTGCGATCGTTCATGCAAAATATAACATTAAATCCACAACCTGCGAAATCAATGTTAAAACTGCTGTTTTTCAGTCTCAAACACTGGATAGCTCTGCTAAATGTTTTGGTTTATTATCTCAAAATAAATCATCAAGAGTTGCTCAAAAAATTTCTTGAACATTGAGAAAAATTATCGTTAATGATAAAAAAAATTTTTTCATCTTATCCAAAATTTATTTTTAAAATTCAAGCAACTAAAACATAGGAAGTCAAAATCATTATCAATCAAATCACTGCATTTATAAATAAACTTGACATTTGCTCCTTGTTTTTTTCAGGATTAACAATATACATTATTCATGCATAAATAATAATTCAAATTATCACAACAGATACAAACTGCAAAGCAAGCTGAATAATCTGCGGAATAACATCAGTTTCTAATTTTCACGATGGTAAATTTCAAATATATTTACTCTGTCAAAGTGAGTAATCAAGTCAATTTACAGTATCTTTTGTAATTTTAATACTTGACACAATTCACACAATTGCCCTTGAAAACAACATTAAAACCAATCAAACAATGGAATATCAAAAAATTGTCCATCATTTTTTATGCTGACTATCATCTCACAAAGATGTAATCATCAAATATCATCAATAAACAAGCGATAAAACAGCAAGCGAAGTTGCCAAAAAAAACATCAATTTAAACAATTTTGGAATAATTGTTTTTATCAGCGAAGAGTTTTGAATATTACTTCAAGTAATTTTTTTATCAATTATTCTATCTTCTGTGTCATTTAAAATATCAGAATTTAATTTCGCAGGAGTTCAAGCATGTGCAAAATTTCATCATAAAAACAAAAAATTTGCAAAAATTATTGTAAAAAAAATATTTGCCAATAAAATTTTTTTGAAAATCCTTTTCATTTTGTGATTTTTTTAAAAGTAAAAAAATTTTTTTTTAAAATGCAAAAAAAATACGATTTTTCAGAAAAATTTGAAAAAATATTTTTTTCTTTTTATTTTTCTAAAAAAAATTTATGAACAAAAAAAAAGATTTTATCACCGATTTTCTACAAAATTGAATTATTGCAGTTTGCGAAAATTTCGAAGAAGCTGAATATTCTCGGCAAAACTGAGCATCTTGAATTTTGCTCGTCAAAGAAAGATGATGAGATAAAAACGATGTTTTTGTGATGCCAAATGAAGATTTGATCAGAAATGTAATTGAAAATATTGATATTCCAATTTTGATTCGCATAAAATTTTGACATTTTTGAGAAGCAAAAATATGTGAAGAATTGTGAGTTGACGGACTTTTAGAAGCATTTCAAACAGAAAATTCTTTGGAAAAAAAATTAGATGAAAAAGAATTTAATTTACCAATCATTTCTGAAATTTTTGATGTTGAAAAAATTCCCGATGCAAATAAAAATATTTTGATTT
>JAJOLG010000050.1 GCA_021129445.1 Candidatus Altimarinota bacterium
GCAACAGGGCGTTCATGTTGGGTCGTGCCGACCACACGAACGCTTAGTTATTGGCAACAGGCTCTAATATTCTATTTTCACACCCAATCTAATAAAGTACTCTGGTAATGTAATCACATCAAGTTCTAATATTTTTCCAATTTGGGGTATCTTCTTTATAAATTTGTTATCATTTTCTGTTGAACTTTCTTCAGTAACAATAATCATTTTATCATCTTGGAACATATTATTTTCTTTGTTATATTCCAATGCATATAAAATAAGTTTTGCATCTGCTGATTGTAGAAAACTTTCTTTCATCTTTTCGTATTCAGCTTCATTAAGTCTATTTTTAACAGAACCATAAACAAATTGATGTTCTAATTGATTGTAAAATTTCCTTGTTGGAAGTATTTCTGTTGTATTTATTCTAATTTCCCTATCTTTTAAATAATCCAGTTTTTCTAAAATAATCCCTTTTGTGATATATTTACTCTCTACTATAACTTTATCAATTATAATAATATCTTTATTAACTATTTTGCTTTGAATTAAACCAAATAATGTGCGATTATTATCAAATGGTAAGTAATAACGAACCAAAGCTAATAGAGAACTTGTGTCAATTATTACTTTCATAAGAGATATTTATCTAATTTATTTGGATTAATATTCAATGTCTTGCAAACTTGGTATTCGTTAAGAATTCCTTCATAAAATGCAGTTTGAACAGTAGAAATTAGAAGTGGTGATTTTATAGGTTGTGGTGAACGACCTTGATGTTTAATTCCCATTTCTTTTTCAGTTTCTTTTTTTAATTGTTCTTCTTCTCTTTTTATTCGATATTCTTCATTAAAATTTGTTTTAATTACACTGTAATTCTTTTTCGATAATTTTTTTTGATAAAGTAGTCGTGTAAACAAAGCTATACGACTTAAATGGGTTTCCTTTGAAATAGTATCAATTAAACTATAATGAAAATCATTATTTTCTGTTGCCTGTTCAATACTGTCTAATATTTTACCGTGTTCACCAGCTAGAAAGTGAAATGAAAAATCGTTACACCATTTTTCAATTTTACTAAGGTTATCCTTTGCAAAATAGTTGAAATCAATTTTTTCAATTTCTTCTTCATTAATTAAGAAATGTCCTAATTCGTGAATTAGTGTAAAGATTTCTCTTCTAAAAGCTTTTTGATAACGTTTGATTACAATAACGTTTGGATTTATGAAAAAACCATCAATGTTTGCAGTATCTTTTTTATTCCACGTCTCTACAAATTCAAATACGAGTATGTTATTATCAGCTAATTTTGAAATTATAGATTTTAAGAATATTTTCATATTTCTATTGAAATCTGGATATAAAATTTTCCTGATTTCCATAGCTACTTTTCTGGGATCATCTTTGATAGAATAAATAGGAATTTTTCTTGAAACATCAATTTCTGCTAATTTTGAGATAGCTGAAAGAGATATTTTCATTTCTTCGAAATGATTAACTATCTTTTTTGCACCAATATTGAGTTCTGAATTAAATTTATTTTTCCTAAAAAAAATACTTGCTTCTTTTGATTTAGTAATGTTTTTTGGGTCTAGATAAAAAGGAAGACCTTTATTAAAGACCTTGTCAATCCTTTTTAAATATCTTAAATATATGGTGCTAGAGAGTATATCATCTTTTCTGATTTTATTTTTTAAATCTGAATTTATCATAACAAGTAATTCTCCCACTGAAATCTTGTAAAGATTTAGTAGATATTTTAATCTTGATATGTTATGTTCTACTCTCAATATTTATATATTCTGCAAATATAATCATTTGAATTTAAAAGATGAATTTCATTTTTTTTCGTTCTGCACCAGTTGCCAACAATAAGATAACTGCGGTTAAAAAAATCATCTAGACTTGAATATTTTTGTATAATGAGTTTTGAAACGGTCTTGTATTAAGAAGTCTTTTCATTACTTTTGTAAATCAATATTATTTTCATGGATTTACAAAGCATACCACAACTAAATCATATTTCGTCTCAAAATTTTTTCCTTTTAGCGGGTCCTTGTGCTATTGAAGGAGAGCAAATGGCTTTAGAAATTGCAGAAAAAATAGCTACAATAGCAGACAAACTCAAGATACCTTTTATCTTTAAAGGAAGCTTCAAAAAAGCGAACCGTTCTCGCTTGGATAGTTTTACAGGAATTGGTGATGAAAAAGCATTAAAAATACTAGATAAGGTACGAAGGGAATTTCAAATACCAACTGTTACAGACATTCACAAAGAAAGTGATGCTGCCCTAGCTGCAACCTTTGTAGATGTGCTTCAAATTCCTGCATTTTTAGCAAGACAGACTGATTTACTGGTCGCCGCAGCTAAAACTGGTAAAGTAGTAAATATAAAAAAAGGACAATTTATGAATCCAAGTGCGATGAAACACGCGGTAAATAAAGTAAAAGAGAGTGGCAACGAGCAAGTGCTTATTACGGAAAGAGGCAGTATGTTTGGTTACCAAGATATGATAGTCGATTTTAGAGGCATTCCTGAAATGCAAAAATATGCACCCGTTGTGTTAGACATTACACATTCTTTACAACAGCCCAACCAAAACTCAGGTGTAACTGGCGGAAAGCCTGAACTCATAGAAAGTATTGCCCGCGCTGGAATTGCAGTTGGTGTGGACGGTTTGTTTTTGGAAACACACCCCAATCCTAGCCTTGCAAAATCAGATGGGGCAAATATGCTTCCGCTTGAAAAACTGGAGAATCTATTGATGAGATTAGTACAAATTAGAGAAGTCGTAGTAGGTTTTTAATTTTTTCTGTAGCCTCCTTATCACACAAATTTAGATTTCTTAGGTATTTAATCTAAATATATGACAAAAATTGAAAAGGTCTTGTTAATTTATTGAAAATAAGTTGTTTAACAAAACCTGCTAGCTTATAAAAAACCTATCAGGCGTACTAAACATCAAAAACTCACAAAAATAAAGGCTCTATGTCAATTTAAGTGGTTAAGTGATTAGAAGGTTGAATTTATTAAGAGAGAGAAAAGCCTTGGGGTAGTCTGAATGGCGGGCTGGGGCAAAGGCTGTGAATTTTTTTGAAATTAGAATATCAAAAAAAGTGCCTGCCATGTCGGCAGACAGGCTTGCATTAAGATTGTTTGCAATCTGTCTCTTTTTTTAGATATTCTTTTCAAAAAAAGAGAGCGTGGAAGCATCA
>JAJOLG010000067.1 GCA_021129445.1 Candidatus Altimarinota bacterium
AAGGTGATGCTGATTATTCAAAAATTTTAGAATTTCAGAAAAATATTTGATGGAATTTTGATTTTGATATCAAAGATTTTATTTTGGTGATTACAATTTGAGCAATAATGTTTACTTTGCTGATAAAAGCGACAAGTATTGCATGGTTGGTAAAAAAATTATGAATCGATAAGCTAAATGAAATGGAAAAATTTGAATATGATGAGTGAAGAATTTTGGCAAATTTAAAAATTTTAGAAAAAATAAATACTTTGTATTGAAAAAAATATTTAACTAATGATGAATATTTTTCATTAAAGAAAAAATATTGAGAAAAATTGAAAAATGCGATTTTTGATTTAAAAGATATTTTAAAAAAATGTAATAAGGTTCAAGCTGATGATTTGATTAAAAAAGCAATTTCTCTGCATGCATTATGAATTGAGAAGCAGTATTTGAAAAATTTATTTGCTTATAATGAGATTGATGAAAAAGATTTTAAATTTATTTTTAGTAAGATTTCAAAACAAAAAGATAGAATAGAAAATTGAGAAAGTCAGATAAAAAATATAAATGAAAAATTTTATTGAAATTGTGTAATTGAAAGATTTTTGGATAAAATTGCTTTGAGAAAAAATTCATGAGATATTAGAAAATATATTAGAAATAGAGCAAAAGTTGTGATTACAAGAAAAGTTTTAAAGGAATTGGAATGATTAAAAGATTTAAATTTATGATTTGATAAAAAGCATTTTGATGAGGTTCAAGATCTTTATAGAAAATTTTATAAAATAGCAGAAGAAAAAAAAGATGTTTTATTTGCAAAAAATAAAAAAGAAATTTCAGAAATTGAGGCGAAATTAGTTGAAAAATCTTTACTAAAATTAGAGGAAAAAGTTGTTAAAGATTTGTATGAGAAGGAGATTATTACTCCAAAATTATACATTAAATTTATTGAAGAAATTGAGGAAGAATTTTATTGAGTGTTATAAAAATAAAAAAAACCAGATTTAAAAATCTGGTTTTTTAAAAATATTTTTTAAATATTTATTATTGTAGAGCTGATTAAGGGAACTCTTTTTATTTTTCTATCAGTTATTCTTACCATTCAATTTGAAATAATTTTTTTCAATAATTTCATTTCAATTGTTGGATTTGTTTTAATTGCATCGTTATAAAGTTTTTCAGCAGTTTTTGTTAATTCATTCATCAATTCTTTGGAGTCTTTATGTGTAATAAATCACCTCGTGTCAATTTCAGGTTTTCTTTTTAGTTTTCTTGTTTTTTTATCTGCTATATAAATAATATTTAATATTCAATTTGCAGCCATCATATGTCTTTCGTCTAAAACTGGTTTTCAAACATCTCAAACTCAAAGTCAATCAACCATTATGATGTCATAATTTAGTCTCTGTTCTGAAATTTTTGCAACTCAATTTTTATCAATTTCTAAAATTGATCAGTTGTAAAGAATCGGCATATTTTCATTTGGAAATCAAAGTCTTTCATGAATAATTTTTTTGTGTTTTGTTCTCATAAATAATTCTCAATGAACAGGAACCAAATATTTTGGTTTTAAAAGTGAGTGCATCAACATCAATTCTTCTTGGTATGCATGTCAAGAAGTGTGGATGTCCATTGCAGAATTTGTAATAATATTACATCAAAAAGTTGTAATTTGATCAATTGTTGTATAAACTCATCTTTCATTTCAAATAATTGGATTTGATGATAAAACAACTGTATCTTCTCTTTCCAAACTTACAATTGGATGTTCATCCCTTGCCATCCTTGAAAGCGCGGCCATATCTTCTCATTGTGATCAAGTACAAAGTAGAAGTACATCTTTTGGGTCGTAATCATTTATTTTGTCTGATAATTTTTCAATTGGTAATTTTTGATTTTCTGTAAAATATCAAAGATTTTTTGCAATTTCTACATTATTTACAAGGCTTCTTCAACTTAAAAATATTTTTTTATTTTTCGCATTTGCAAATCTAATAATGTCAGAAATTCTTCAAATAGCAGAAGAAAATAATGCCATAATAATTCTTCAATCTGCATCATTTATAATTTTTTCTAAACTATCTCAGACAACTTTTTCAGATCTTGAATATCATGTTTTTCAAGAATTTGTGGAATCTACAAAAGATGCAACAACTCATTCTGCTCAAATTTGTGCAATTTTTCAAAAATCTGCATCAACTCAATCAGCTGGACTAAAATCAAATTTAAAATCTCAGGTGTGAACAATTGCTCAATTTGGAGTAGAAACTCTGATTCAAACTCAGTCTGGAATTGAATGATTTACTCTAAAAGGTGTAATTTTAAAAATTCATAAATTTAAATCTTTTGACGGATCAATTTCGATAAATTTTGATTTTACTGGTGGATTTGCTTCTTCACAAGATTTTTTAGCAAGCGCCATTGTTAATTTTGTTCAATAAACATTTGGATGTCAAAGTTCGGATAAAACATGTTTTAAGGCTCAAATATGGTCAAGATGTCAATGAGTTATAAAGATTCATCTAATATTTTTCTTTTTTGATTTTAAATATGAAATATCTGGAATAACATAATCAACTCAAAGCATATCTGCTTCTGCAAATTGCAATCACATATCACTCACCATAATGTCATCTCAGTACTCAAAAATCATCGAATTTTTCCCAACTTCTTCAAATCATCAAATCGGAATAATTCTTAATTTTGTTCATTTTGCAAGTTTAACTTTTTTTAAATTATCGTTATCACAATATTTTGTTTCCAAATAATTTTCATTAAATCATTTTGGCGGAAGTGGTCTTTTTCATTGAGGTTTCTTAAAATTCGTTTTTCAGTCAGAATTTTTTTGAGTTTCATTTTTTTTCACTGATTTTTTCTCAGTTTTTGTTTCAGAAATTTTTTTTTCAGTTTTAAAATTTTTTTTCTCTCAAATTTTTTTTGATGAATTTTTTTTATCATCATCAGATTTTTTTTTCATCTTCATAAAAATTTTTGAATGAGGATTGTTATCTGTGAAAATTTTTTTGTCCTTTGAAGAAAATTTAAAAACAGTTGTTTTTGTTTCAAGTTTTTTTTCTTCATTTTTTTTCTCTACCGGTTTTTTTTCTGCTCATCAGTTAAGCATTTCTCAAATTTTTTTAAACATAAGTTTTTGTTAATTTATATTAATT
>JAJOLG010000066.1 GCA_021129445.1 Candidatus Altimarinota bacterium
AAACATTCCTGTAAATTCTTTTTGGTGTGTTTTTCTATTGTGATTTGCTATGATGTAATCTACAATTTTTTCTAAACGCTTTTCGCTATCCATTAACCCTCTCGTGTCAATGTCTTCAACTTCAATATCTATTTCTGTCGAGACAGATGTCCCTCTGTCTTTCCTGTAATATCTTCCTACATATTCTACCGAAAATTTGAGTACATTTTCATCTTTTATGGCATCTGTAATTACATATTTATGCAAGCATTCGCCAAAGAGTTCTTTAGTTGTTCGTTTGCCTAATTCATTTTTTACGGCATTATCTTTAAAAATGGGTGTTCCTGTAAAACCAAACATTTGGTTGTTATGGAAAAAGGCTTTTATACGGTTGTGAGTTTCACCAAATTGAGAACGGTGGCACTCGTCAAAAATAAATACAATACGTTCGTCTTGTAAAGCACTCATTTTTGATAAATACCTATCTTTACTAATGGCGGTATTTAGTTTTTGAATGGTTGTTACTATCAGTTTGGTATCGTCAGCAAATTGTTGGACTAAGGTTTTGGTATTGTCTGTTCCGTCAATACAGCCTTTGCTAAAACTGTTAAATTCTTTGGTGGTTTGATAATCTAAATCTTTTCTATCTACCACAAATACCACTTTTTTAACCTGTGGCATATTCATAATTATCTGACTTGCCTTAAAAGAAGTAAGGGTTTTACCCGAACCTGTGGTGTGCCAAATATATGCGTTGTTGTTTGAATTTTCTACTTGATTTACCAAGGCTTCAACAGCATAAAACTGATACGGTCTCAGCACCATTAATATTTTATGCGTTTCGTTGAGAACAATGTACTTGCTTATCATTTTGGAAATATGGCAAGGCTCTAAAAAATCGCTAGTAAAACCGTTTAGAATATTAGTCTGACGTGTGTTCTCTGCATCTGTCCAATAGAATGTTTGTTTGAAAGATTGTTTTCTGTTGTTGGCATAGTACTTTGTGTTTACACCATTGCTGATAATGAATATTTGTACATATTGAAACAAAGCCGATTTTGCACCAAACGAATGCCGTTGATAACGGTTTATTTGGTTAAAGGCTTCTTTCATTTCCAACCCTCTACGTTTTAACTCTATATGTACCAATGGCAAACCATTAATTAACAAAGTAACATCATAACGGTTTTTGTAACTACCTTCCATAGTAACTTGGTGCGTTACTTGAAACTGGTTTTGACACCAATGCGCTGTGTTTAGAAATTCAAAATAAAGGTTGTCGCCATTATCTCGCTCAATATGTTGTTTTTCTCTTAGTGTTTTGGCTTTTTCAAAGACGGAACCTTTGCTGAGTAGGTTTAAAACACGCTCAAATTCTTTGTCTGAAAACCTAATGTTGTTGTGTTTTTCTAATTGCGTTTTTAGATTGGCAATTAAAGCGTTTTCATCTTTAATGCTTACTTTTTCGTACTGCAACTTTTGCAGCAGTTGTGCTACTAATTGGTTTTCTAAAATTTGTTCGGGTTGTTTAGGCATTTAATGTGTCTTTATTCCAATTTTTAGGATTGTTTATGATGTAATTCGAAATGTTTTGATATTCAAAATTATTTCTAATAATATGGTCGTGGTAATTGGGTTGAAAAAAATGGTTGTTCCGATTGTATTTCGGAATTTTTAAATTATTTTCATCAATATAATCGTCAATTTTGGTGTTTACCGCAGATTTGAATCCTGCAATAAATGATGATATTGATTTTGGTAATCGAATGGGTGGATTTCGTTTTATGGATGATATATCAAAATTGATGGATGGATTGGATTCATTTGGTAAATCCGATTGGATGGGGGAATCCGATTGGGTTGGTGGAACCGAATGGGTTGATGGAACCGATTGGGTTGATGGAACCGATTGGGTTGGTAGAGACGCACGGCCGTGCGTCTCTACGCGGGACGTTACACGGGACGTTACGGACGACGTTACGCGTGACGCGTGGGATGATATTTCCACAATGGCGTGCAAATGATTGGGCATAATTACAAATGTGTGCAATATCAATTCGTTTCGTATTTCAAACGATTTATACCATTCCGTTTTTACAATTTTACCAAAATCGGATAATTGTAATAACGCACGACCGTCCGTTTTTATAATTTTACCCAAATTACATTCCCTGTTTTGGGTATTGATGGTCAAAAAATACAAGGCATCAGCCGAATAATCCCAATTGGGTTTTCGGTGCGATTGTATGCGGTATTTATTTTTGAATTTGTCCATTTTTTTAATTATTTCATTGTTTAAACGCATACCGTAGAGACGCACGGCCGTGCGTCTCTACGGTATGCGTTTCTACACAAACATTTTTTGTAATAACCCTTTTTTATAGGTTTTGGTATTTTCTATTTGGGTGTTTACTGCATTTATTTTCTCATCTATTTTTGTTAGGAAATTGGCTATTTTGGTTTGTTCTCGGGTTGAAGGCAAAGAGATAATCACTTTCGATAAATCAGTAGAGTTTATTGCAGGATATCCTGTACCTGTACATTTTACAATCACTTTATTTACGAAAGATTGAGTATGTAATAGTTGATAGATAAATATTGGATTATGATTTGTTCTTATTTGAGCATAGCCTGTTGATGCAACATAATCCTTTGATTTCTCATCAAAAAAATAATTATTTTTTTGATAAGGTCTTACCATTTGAAATAAAATATCTTTATGAGATAATAATCTTTGTGCTCTACTTGGTGAATTTTCAATTGACATTCTATTCTTTTTAATTAATCTTCCTTTTTCAACACTTTCTAAATCAACATATATAAATGAGTTTGGTAAATTTTTATTTTTAGGATTTATCTCACAAACTTCCCCCAACTTCTTAACTTCCCAATCATCAAACGTTTTACCATTCTCATCTTTAAATTGAAGTTCTTGCGAGAATAGTTGCTGCATCATTCCTTTTTTGTAACCTTCTAATGCGTTTTTCTTTTCTTGTAGTTGGTTTATTTTTTGGTCTATGGTGGTGAAAAAATGGGCTATTTTTTTTTGTTCGGGTAGGGTTGGGATTGAAATGTTTAATGTGCTTAACGAATTTGAATATAAATGTATTACAGATGAACCCTG
>JAJOLG010000068.1 GCA_021129445.1 Candidatus Altimarinota bacterium
AACTTCTACTTCTGCTCTTGATTTTTCTAATCTTTTTAATTTTGAATTCATAATTTTTTTATTTAATTTTTTTAATAAATATCTGCCATTCTCAATATTGATTTTGCTGTTCAGATTGGTAAATCTTTTTTATGAAATGGAATAATAACTGTCTTATTTTTTACTTGATTAAAATAAATTCTATGACTTCATTTTTGTCTTGAAAATTTAAATCAACCATGTAAAATTAACTTTTCTATATCTTTTGGATTATAAACTGGAAATTTTGGCATATTAAATGGCTAAATTTCATACAAAAACATTTTTTTTCAAAAATTGTTCTCATCTAATTTTATAATCTTCAAGATACAACTCAGCTGCTTCTTTTGCCATAATAACTGCTTCTTCTATTGTATCTCAATAAGAAATACATCAAGGCAACTCTGGAATTGTTACAGTGTATCATCAATTTTCCTCCTGTTGATATAAGATAGTAAAATTCATATTCCTTTATTTAATTACTTTCTAAAACCCCTTCACCCATTTTTTTCAAGTATCACAATCCTCCAAATCAGCACCAGTTCAAACTTTACAAGATTCAGGTAAAATTGCTTTTTTTAATCTATCAAACACAACTCTTCTTTTAAAAAACTTTTTTCAATTTTCTTTCATATAAAACTCAATTTTCAAATTTCTTAAATTATTTACACCTGTTCACGATGTGATAAAAGTTGATCAATCATCAGGAAACTCTCAAATCATATTTCTAAAAACTATTGTTCAAGTATTTGTATCTGATACAGCTCATGTTGAATTTCAAGCTGGATATGCAAGTTCAGATCAAGTTCAATAAATTTTTTCAAAATAAATAGAATTTGGTCAAGAAATAAATTCTTTGATTAAAATATCTGTTCACGATGAAAATTTTACATCTTCGTCATTATTGTAAAAAATTTTTAAAGCCACAACACCAGTTCAAACTCATTTTTCAATCTGAAATCAATATCATCACTTTGGAACTTTATATTCAACTATTCATCATCAATCAGTAGTTCAAGATCAAGTTTTAATATAATTTGACATTCAATAAACTCTTGTTTCCTTCATAAATTCAAGAATTTTATTTGAAGCTGAATCGTATGAAATTTTTAATTTATTATGCGACAAAGTCGACAATCAAAACATTGCCATCATTCAAGTTAATCACACAACTATCATCAACTCAATCAATGTAAACGCTGATTTTTTTATTTTTTGTTTTTGCATTTTTTTATTTTAATAAACTACGAAATATCAAGTTTTCCAAAGAAAAAATGAAAATAAAACTGAAAAAATAAATCACATAATAACTTCAAAATTTGTATGTCAAAGCGATTCATCAAGCTTTTTTAAAAATTGTAATTTATTTAAAATTTCCGCATGATATCAAGTTTTTCTACGAATTCACCTTGCATCATAAATCACAATAATCGCAAAAACCGCAGTAATCATAAACTCAACACTTCCAGGTCAAAGTTCTAAAAATACAACAGTTAAAGCAGAAATCACAAAAGATGTATGTCAAGACGGCATTCATCAAGATTTAAACATCAGTGATAATTTAAATTTTCATGTTTTAAAAAAATTTACAATTATTTTTAAAAAATCGTTTACAAGAACCGTAATTAGTGGAATTAAAATTATTGGCATTTTTTATGGTGAAAATTTATTTTATATTATATTTTTTCAAAATTTTTTTTATCATTCTAAAAATTTTTTCTCTTATGTAAAAAAAAAATTAATTTTCTAAATTTGTATAAACATTGTCAACATCGTCATTTTCTTCAAGAGCTTCAATTAAATTATTTAACTTTTCAAGTTTTTCTTCGTTATCCAAAGGTACTTTTTGATTTGGAATCCAAGAAATCTCTGCTCATTTTAATGTGTATCATTCAGAAGTAATTTTATCTCTAACACTTGTAAAATCTGTAACTTCTGTAATCACAGTCGCAATTTTTTCATCTTCAAAAACCTCGAAATCCTCTGCTCACGAATCCAAAACAAACATTTCAAATTCTTCAATGTCTTTTCATTCTAAATCAACTGTAATTTCTCATTTTTTTCAAAACATATAAGAAACTGAACCACTTTCTGCAAAATTTCATCATTTTTTTGAAATAATTGTCTTTACATCAGTAATCGTTCTATTTGAATTATCTGACAAAGTTGAAACAATTATTGCAACTCATCATGGTCAATATGCTTCATAAAGTCATTCAACATAAGTTGCCGCATTTTTTCAAGTTCAAGATCACTTTTCAATTGCCTTTTTTATATTATCATTCGGTACATTTACAGCTTTTGCATTTTCAATTGCTAATTTTAAAGCATTGTTTGTCTCAGGATCAGCTCATCATCTTGCAGCAATTGCAAGTAATTTTGAATGTTTTCAATAAATTTTTCATTTTATTTTATCCTGAGCTCATTTTCTGTGTTTAATATTTGCCCATTTACTATGTCCAGCCATAATTTTTAATTAAATTTATTTAGTTTCTCAGGTTTCAGTTCATCAAATTGAATTTATCGCATCCATTGCATCAGAAACAGCATCAACCGCCTTCTTGGTTTCATCTATTGCATTTTTAGTATCTTCAACTTTTTTTTCTAAATCAGTTTTTAATTTTATCGCATCGGCCTGCATTTTTTCAACATTTTCTTTCGCTTCTTTAATTTTTGCAGGTGCATCTTCTGCAATCTGTTTAACGGTTTCAAATCATTCTTTTCACATTGCATATGCACTTTCTGCTTGTTTTTTTGCTTCTTCAATTTGCATTTTTGTAGCATCTATTTTTTCTAAAATTGCCTGTCTATTTTCCTCAGCAGTATTTGCACATCAAGTAAAAAATACAGAAAAAACCAACATCATTGAAAATAATCAACTAAAAGATTGTGATTTTTTCATAAAATCTCAAACAGAATTAATTTCACTACTTTGAATTACAGATTTTTGA
>JAJOLG010000061.1:0-1134 GCA_021129445.1 Candidatus Altimarinota bacterium
GATTCAGTCTCAGTCTGTGTCTGTTGAGTAAGGATTAGTTCAAAATAAAAGTTCTGTTAAATTTCAGAGTCAATCTCAATCTACATCAAAATATTTATCACTTAAATTTCAATCTCATTGTGGAGTTGTTGAATTATTATAAGTTGTTGAATCATCTTTTTTTAATGTTGTAAAATTTAGTAAATTTTCAAAATTAAAATCTTCAAATAAATTTGCAAGTCAGTCTCAGTCAGAATCCCATCAATTAGCTGGCAGATTTGCGTTAAATTCATCAAAAATTCAATATCATCAAAAATTTTCTTTCATTGAAATTTCATAAGCATCAGAAAGTCAATCTCAATCAGAATCTAAAAATAAATTATAATCACCTTGAAAATTTCAGGAATTTGGATTTTGATCTACTCAATCAGGAACTCAATCGTTATCATAATCCCAATCAAAAGGATTTGTATTTTTTACAATTTCTAAAATATTTGATAGTCAGTCATTGTCGTAATCTAATGTTCATCAGCTGGAATTATCTATTGAATTGCTAAATCAAGGATTATATTTTGGAGATTCATAAAAATTTTCAACTAAGTCAGGTATTCAATCATTATCAGTATCTGCTGGTGTTTTTGTGTTGTTTAGTGGATCTGAATTTGTATCTCACCAAAATTTTTTCATTGCAATTTCAATTCAGTCTTCAATTCAATCTCAGTCAGTATCTTTGTTTCTTGGATTTGTTCAAAGATTAAACTCATCTATATTTGAAATTCAGTCTCAATCAAAATCTCAATCTGTTGGTAAAATGTAATTTACAAGATTTTCATTTGGAACTTGTGGTTTTATTGAATTTGAATCTATTCAGTCTAAAATTCAATCTCAATCAGAATCATTATTATATGGACTTGTTCATCAAAGCAGTTCATTTAAATTTGACAATCAATCATTGTCAGCATCTGCGAATGCATCAATTATTGATGTTGAGTATGTATTTGGATTTGATGCATTCATTTTGAAATAATTTCATAATTCAAAATTTGTTAGAAATTCTGTTCAGATTGTGAATCATGTGTATGTTTCAAAGCTATCAGGTAATAAATCTCAGTCTGTATCTATTGGTGTTTTTCAAGCATTATTCGGATCTCAATT
>JAJOLG010000061.1:1234-2808 GCA_021129445.1 Candidatus Altimarinota bacterium
AAATCTCATAATCTTTTTGCAGCAACTTCAATTCAATCAGGAATTCAGTCGTTGTCAGAATCTGCATTATTTGGATCTGTTCAGATTTTTATTTCATATTTATCAGAAAGTCAGTCTAAGTCTGAGTCTGGTCAATAAATATCCGAATCAATATCTGAATTAAAAATATAATTTTCAGGAAGGATAATATTTCAAGGATTGTTTGGTTTAACATCAAGTGTATCTTCAATTCAATCTCAATCTGTATCCCAATTATTCGGATTTGTTCATTTTATTTGTTCCTCTTTGTTCGTAAGTCAATCGTTGTCAAAATCTTCTTCTCAGTCTAAAACTCGATCTCAATCAGAATTTGGGTTTGTTCAATCTGGTAAATCTATTAAATTAAATCATGACTGGGTTCAATCTTCTCAATTTACATTTCATCATTTTATAAAAATTTTATTTCATTGATTTACTCAGTTTGTATATTTATCTTCAAAAGTTTTTCAAAGTCAGTCTCAGTCATTATCTACTGGGATATTATTAGATCAATCACATCAATTTTTTGCATCTGTTCAGAGATTTATTTCTTCTCAGTCTTTCCATCAATCCAAATCAATATCAGCGATAATAGGATTTAATCAATTTTGTACTTCAAATTTATCATCAAGTCAATCTTCATCAGAATCAATTTTTTGGTAATTTAAAGAAACTTTTTGATCGAAATTTTTTTCAATACAAGTTCATCAAGAATTTATTTTATAAGTATAAGAAATATTTATTCACAAAATTTCAACTTTATCAGTATATCAATCTCAATCAGTATCTTGTAAAATATCAGCGGAATCTGTTGGATTTGGGTCTAAATAATCTGGAATTTCATCTCAATCGGAATCCCAATTTGTTGGATTTGATCAAAGTGCTTGCTCCTCTTTATTTGTAAGTCAATCTCTATCAAAATCTTCATTTCAATCGTAAATTCAATTATTATTTGAATCTAAATCATTTTTATCAAGTGTATAATCTGCAACATCACAATCTAAAATTTCTGTTGAAAATCAATCTTGAAAAGAACCTGTCATTGCATAAAGTCAAGTTCACGCTCAACATTGAGAGTATTTATCTTCAAAAGTATCCATTAAATAATCTTGATCTGCGTCAGGCGGAACAGTTCAATCATATCAAGCAGATGCTGTTCCGTTTACATCTCAATTTAGTGGATCATAATTAACATCTGTTTCAAATTTATCAGAAAATCAATCTCAATCAGTATCTGTCACTGTTGGATCTGTTCATTTTTGTTTTTCTTCGTTGTCTAAAAGTCAATCTCAATCTGTATCATTATTATCATATTTTGTAATAACTTTTTTATTATTTTCCGTATGTGTGTTTCATGCTGTATCAATATATTCTAAATCAAAAACCCATCCATCAATTTCATCTTGATTTGAAATTGTATCACGATCTTCATCTCAATTTAAATCAAGAGGATTTAGTGGATCTGGATCTGGAAAATTTATATTATCTCAATTTCTTCTTCAATCTGCTAAATGATCTCAATCTGTATCCCAATTATTCGGATTTGTTCATTTTAC
>JAJOLG010000022.1 GCA_021129445.1 Candidatus Altimarinota bacterium
AATCAAGAGAATTACTAAAAAAATTTTTTAAGAAAAGTAAAAAATTTTTTTCATTTTTTTGCAAAAATAATATTACATTCAAAACATTTTTCATTCAGAATCCCATTTTCAGTGTAAATTACAATATTCTGTTGCGTAAATATCTAATTCTCAATTTTCAGGAATTTCAATTTCAGTTTCTAAAACCGCTTCATCTTTAAAAGTTAAGTCTTTTGAAATCAAAATCTCTCAGTCTTTGAAAAGTGTAATATTTGAAATGAAATGTTCCTCAGATTGCGCTGGATGGTTTGGAACTATGACTTTTACTTTATTTCAAGTGATTTCAATTACAGGTGTGTGTTTTTCTCATGGTGTTAGTGCTTGCATAATTTTTTAATTCTTATTTTTATTTTTTATTTAAACTTATTTTCTTAATAAGATTGGATTTTTTCATAAATTTCATCAGTTGTAATCTGTCTTCAATTATATTTTTTTATCTCCTTAAAAAATTCAAGTCAAGAAAAATTTTCTTTTAAAATTCATCAAAGTTGTCAAGATTCGTTATTTTCAACCAAAATCAATTTTCAAGAATTTTTCAAAATTTCTCAAATTTCAGTTTTTAAAGGATGCAAAAATTTAATTTGCACAAAATTTGCTGAAATTCATTTTTCTTTTAATTCTTCAATCGCTTCTAAAATTGCATATTTTGTCGATCACCAAGAAACAAAAGTAAATTCTGCATTTTTTTCTCAAAAAATTTCTGGCATTGGTAAAAATTTTCTTAAAGTTTCAATTTTTTTTCTTCTTTTATTTTGCATTTCTACAACTTTTTCAATTTCTTCAGTGGCATGTCATGTTTCTAAGTGTTCATACGAATTTGCAATATATTTTCATCAAGTCATTCAAGGTAAACTTCTTGGTGAAATTCAGCTTTCTGAGTCTTTGTATCTTTCAAAAAATTCTTGTTCAAATTCTCATTTATTTAAATTTTTTGCAATTTCTCATCTTTCAATTTTCCATTTTTCCTTGTCGGAAAAATCGATAAAATCCATTGATTTATAAGTATCAGCCAAATATTTATCTGTCAATAAAATTGCTGGAAGTTGGAATTTTTCTATCAAATTAAACATTTCAAAACTCAAAGAAACACATTCTTTGTGATCTCATGGCGACGCAACCAAAATTGGAAAATCTCATTGTCATTGATTTATTGCCATTTTAAGGTCTCATTGTCAAGTTCTTGTTGAAAGTCAAGTTGAGGGTCAAGGTCTTTGTGCATTTACGATTAAAGCAGGGGATTCAATCATTCATGCAAATGAAAGAGCTTCTCACATTAAAGCAAAACCTCATCACGATGTCGATGTCATTGCACGAATTCAGGTGTATCAGGCTCAAATTACATTGTTTACCGCTGCAATTTCGTCTTCAACATGCGAAACTATAATGTTGTAATCTTTTGCATATTTTGCCATTCAAGTCATTATTGATGATCAAGGTGTCATTGGATATGCTGATAAATACTTACATCAAGCCTTAATGCATCACAAAACAATTGCATCATTTCAATGCATCATAAATCTTTCTGATTTTTTTCATTTCAAATTAAATTTAAAATTATTTCAGATTTCAGACTTTGCGATTTTTACAGCTTTTTCTCATTCTTTTAGTGCAAAAATATTTTTTTCAACAACTTCTTTTCATTTTTTTTCAAAAATTTCCTCTAAAACTTTTTCAAAATTTTCACTTGGGTAATCCAAAAATCACAATAAAGCACCTGCTCAAACAACATTTCTAGCCAAAATCATTCAAACCGTTTTTTGTGCAATTTCCTGAAAATTTACCGGTAGATAAATAAAATTTTTATCAGAATTTTCTTCTTTAAACTTATCAATTTTGCGATTTTTTTTAGGATCAAAAATTATTATTCATCAGTTTTTTATTGCGTTTTTATGAGTTTCAAGTCAATTTGAATCCATTGCAAGTAAAATATCAATATTTTTATCAATTGATGATAAATTTTTTCATTTTTCTCAAATTCTTACACAGGAAAAAACATGTCATCATCTGATTCTGTTTTCATATTCGTTGTTTGTTAAAATTTCAAATCATTCTCTTGTGAAAAAAAGTGAAATTGTTTTTGATAAGCTTTCTACTCAATATCAAGCTTCTCATCCAATTATTATTGATATGTTTTGTTTCATAAAAATTTTTTTCAAAATCCTAAAAAAATTTTTTATTCAGTGCAAAATTTTTTTTACATAAAAAAAAATGGAACAAAATTCCATTTTTTAAAATATTTTTTCCAGATTACAACCCCAAGCTTTTTCTAATATCCTCAGCTTCACCTTCTTCAGTTTCAACCTCCTCTTTTTGTTGTTGCTCTGCTTCGTAAGCTTCCCATGCAATTTTATGCTGTTGTTGTAATTTATCAAGTTGTTCTTTGTGTTTTATATCAAGTGCAGAAAATTTTCATTTTTCTTCTTCAAAAATTTTGATAAGTTCATCAACTTGAAATTGGTTTAATGATCAGAAATTTTCGATTATTTTCTTTTTTTCGTCGATACTTAAAGAAATTGATCAAGCAATAAGAGAAATAAAATAATTTTCATTAACTTCTGTTTCGTGTTCTTGAAGTTTTATATTTGTTTGAAAATCATCAGAAAGTCAAAATTCTCAAATTGGCACAATTGGTTCTTCTTTAACTGGTGTATTTCAATCATTTTGAGTTGTAGAATTATCATCTTGTGGTGGTATTGGTGGTGGTGGAG
>JAJOLG010000001.1 GCA_021129445.1 Candidatus Altimarinota bacterium
TAATGGGAAAATATTTAAAAGAACTCACAATTTGAACGATGATTTTTATTTTAATAATTTCAATAATTTATTATTTTTACCAAAAAAATAAAAAAATAAAATGATAATTTTAGACTTAGAAACCACTGGACTTGATGCAAAAAAAGATAAAATTATTGAATTTGCAGCGATAAAAATAAATGAAAATTTTGAAGAAATTGAAAGATTAAATTTCTTCATAAATCCTGAAATAAAAATTTCAAATGAAGTTGTAAAACTTACCTGAATCACACAGGAAAAACTTGATAAAGCGCCAATTTTTCAAGAAAAAATTCCTGAAATTGAAAAATTTTTGGAATGAGACAAAACCATTATTTGACACAATATTCAATTTGATATTTGATTTTTGCAAGAGTGGTGATTTTTGAAAAAAAACAATTTTTTGGATACTTTTGTTTTATCGTCGATTTTTTTGGAAAAACAAGAATCTTATGCACTTGAAGTTTTGAGTGATAAATTTAAAATTTCACACGAATTCAAGCACAGAGCCATTTGAGATGTTTTGGCGAATTTGGAATTAATAAAAATTTTAGTTTGAGAAATTCAAAAAACGAACGAAAAATTTTTGGAATTGATTGAGAAAAATTGAGTTAAATGAAAATATTTTGATTTTATAAAAAAATCAAAAATAAAAAATTCTTATTTATCGCCCCTGGGAGCAAATTCTACGAATTTTAAGAAATCATCTAATTATTTATCGCCCCCTGGAGTAAATTATGGGAATCAAATTTTCGAATTCTCCACAAAAGAAACTTTAATTCAAAAAATCGAAGAATTTTTCTCACAAAAAGAAAAAAAATTGATAATTGTTCCAAGTTTTTTGAGAAATTTTTTGTTTGAAAAATATAAAAATTTTCCAGAAATAAATTTAATTTATTGAAAAAATTTTCATGCTTCTGAAAAAAAATTTTTTGATTTAATTAAAGATGAAAAAAATTTTCATCACATCAAAAACTCTGAAATTCGTGAATTTTTTGAATTAAAAATTTTTTTAGCCATTTCAAAAAATTTGGAATTAAATTTGCACAATATTCACATTTCTTACGATGAATACGAGCTTTGGAACAAAATTTTGGACAATGAAAAATGAATTGAAATTTGAGAAAAAAATCTGATGGACTTTAAAACTTTTGCGGAATTAAAATCTGACGAAGAAATTTTTTGAGAAATTAAAGATTTGAAAAAATTATTTATTGAACCAGAGGTTTTCTTTGAAGATAAAACAAATTTTACAAGTTTAAATTATGTGATTGAAAAAATTTCCGATGAAGAAAAGAAAATTTTAACAGAAAAATTTGAGAATTTAAAACAATTTTTCATTCAAGATGAAAAATTTTCAGAAAAATCTGATGAAGAAAAAAAAGAAATTCAGGAAAAAATTTTCTGAAAATATTGATTTACAATTGAAATTGATAAACAAAAAATTTTGGAATGAGATTGGAATTTTTTCAAATTTTTTGAAGATAAAAATTCCGACGAAAACATTGCATTCTCAACAGAATGAAGAAAAAAAGCAGAGGAAAGATGAAAAAAATTTTTATTTGAATTAAAAAATTTTTGAGACGAATTTAAAAAAATTTTGGAATGAAAAGAAAATTTTTCTTGAATGAAAAAAAATTTAGAGTTCTTTTTGGAGAGCTGAAATTCCGATATTTTTTTCAAATTCATAAAAATTTCAGAAAATAATATTTCACTTTCTGCACAAAAAATTGATTGCATTTCTGAATTTCAAGAGGATTTTAAAGATTCTTCATTTTGATTTTTTTGATGAGGATTAAAAATTTCTGAAAATTGAAAAATGGAAAATAAGAAAAATTTTAATTTTGTGAAAAAAATTTATTGATTAAAAAATTTTGATAAAGAAATTTTTGATAACAAAAAACTCAATTTTTCATTTCCAGACGACCCATATGCACCTTGACCAAAAAATAAGGATTTTTGAAATTTTATGATAAATCAAATTTCGGAAATTTGTTGAGAAAAATATTGAAACTCAGAAAACACAGAAAATATATGAATTTTCGTGAATAATAAAAATGATTTAGAAAAAATTTATCAAAATTTATTAGAAAATTATCCAGATTTTAAAATTTTCGCACCATGATTTTCATGATGAAAAAATAAAATTATTCACAATATCAACGAATCTGAAAAATTTATTTTAATCGCACAGCAAGATTTTTTTGAAAAATTTTTTACAGACTCTGAAAAAAATATCAACTTTTTAATTTTCACAAAACTGCCATTTGATGCACCAAATGGGATTGAGAAAAAAAGGCAAGATTTTTATGATTGAGATTTTTGAAATTATGCAATTCCAAAATCACTTTTAAAAACAAAGAAAATTATTTTAGCGAGTTGAGCTGAAAATGTGTTTTTTGTTGATAAAAGGGTTGGGATTGATACTTGGGCGAAGAATTATTGCAATATTTAAAATAATTCACTATAAATTCAATTTTGCTCAAATACGGTTTTTCACTTTTCAATTCTAATTTTTATTAAAATTCTAATATCTCATCAAATTTGCAATTCTTCAAATCAAATTAAATTTCATGTTAATTTTTTTCTGTAAAAAACAGACTTTCTTACATTTTTTTGAAAATCAATAATACATAAATTAATTTTTGATTTTAAATTTTTCCT
>JAJOLG010000021.1 GCA_021129445.1 Candidatus Altimarinota bacterium
TTTGGTTTGATGAAATCCCAACTTGCAGTTCTTACAACCCCATTGACCCTAGTACTTTGCTAAATGATGGTGCTATTTATTATGCAACGCAAGGTTGGAATGGCTGTTGCCCAGAATATTTAACCGTAACATTTTCCGTAGTTACAGATATACCCGCTCCGCTTGGAGATAGTCCTCAACAGTTTACAGAAGGATCAAATGTTACATTAGCAGATCTTAACGTTTATAATACCACAGGCTATTCAGAAATCTATTGGTTTGATAATATTTACCTAACGGGTAGCCCGCTACCGACTACTACTTTACTAGTAGATGGAACAACCTATTATGCAACACAAGGACTTGGAGCTTGTGTTTTATCTTTAGCTGTAACAGTTGAATTAATTCCTGTAGCTCCTGCTCCACAAGGCAGTACGGAACAATATTTTTGTTACGAACAAGTATGGGTTTTGAACGATATAGAGGTTTTTAATACGGCAGGTTATACAAATATTTACTGGTTTGATGGACCAGATACTGCTATTGCCAATCAATTAAATCCCAGTACAACAGTTATTCAACACGGTGTTACGTATTACGCTACACAGGGAGTAGGTTGTTGTGATGGCGTTTTAGCGGTTGCGGTTTATATTGACCCACCGGTTCCGGCACCAACTGGAAATGCCGACCAATTTATGGGTGGTCATACAAATTACACTTTAGCAGATGCAGAGGTGTTTAATACGGGAGGTTATATAGATATTTACTGGTTTAGCACGGCAACGCAAGAAATAGGAACAGATGTTCCTTTAACAACAGAGGTGCAAGATAATGATGTGTACTATGCTTTTCAAGCTATCTGTAATTGTAGTGACTGTAATCACGCACTGCCCTTAGAAGTTACTTTTCATAGTGAATATGCTGGGGTTTCAGAAGAAACAAATAGCTTAGTGCTGCTTTACCCCAATCCTGTGTCAAATTATTTGTTTTTTAATTATGTTGATGACATTAATATTTTAGAAATAGAATTGTCAGATTTGAACGGAAGAATTGTCTATAAAAACAATATGGATCAAGCCCAAGACAATTTTTTTATAGATGTCTCAAAATTTGAATCAGGAGTATATATTTTAAGCTTATGGGCAGATGGAAAATATCAAACCAACAAAATTCTGGTTGAATAGAAAGTAGGATTAGTTATTTTTATTAACATGATAGCAAATATTAAAGAATGAATGACCAAAACTATCAAGAAACAAAAATTAACGAAAACTTAGCTATATGCTATAACTATCTTGATAGTATTGCTGGATTACACTTTCGTATTAAAAAGTATGCTGAGCCTGGGGAAGATCAATTCATTCATAAAGAAATAGAAGAACAAGAATATCAATTTAATTCATTATTAAGGAAAACATATTATTTAGTTTTTGTCTATATTGAATCAAAAAATAATCAAGAGTATTTAAGCTATTATAAAAAAGAATTTGAAAAATATTTAGAAACTGATTATAAAAGTAAAATTGAGCATGAATATATTGATGAAATTGAAGAAGTCATATATTTCAATAAAGATTTAGATAAATTAGTTGAATTTCTTGTTCCGTATAAATCGTTTGACAACAGCACAAAAAAAACTGATTGTTAAGTTGACTAATTCTCTTGATTATAACGACAAGAAACCTTTTGATTTAAAATCTCTTTTCGGAGCTTGGAAGGGAGACAAAACTTCAAAAGAAATAATTGACGAAATAAAAGCATCTAGAGTTGAACCAAAAGATGTAAGCCTATAATGAAATATCTACTCGACACAAATATCTGCATTCACTTCTTTCGTGGAGATTATAACTTAATTGACAAAATGTTGGTCTTGAAAACTGTGCAATTTCAGAAATTACACTCGCAGAACTTGTATTCGGAGCAGAAAACAGCAAATATCCTGAAAAGAATTTCCAATTGATAAACGAATTATCAGAACATATTGCAATACTTCCAATTTTAGATGCTATTCGTGAATATGCATAACAAAAAGTACGTTTAAGAAAAAAAGGAAAGATGATTAGTGATTTTGATTTGCTAATTGGTACTTCTTCAATAGTGCACGATTTAATAATGGTATCTGAAAACTTAAAAGAGTTTAATAGAATTAAAAATATAAAACTTGAAAACTGGGTGAAAAGATAAGAATCATTTGCTGATAAATAATAAACATAATGGCTAACAAGTAGTTTTATAGCACTTTACAGTTAATTGAAATTTATATATTCGTAGCAACTAATTTCTAAAGAAGTCGCTACTTCGTTTATTCATTTATTCAAACCGATAAGATAGCAAGGAATAGGATGGATTTGCCGAAATAGGTCTGAAATGTAATTAGTTTACAGTAAGCATCTTAAGACCGTTGTAAAACTCATTATACAAAAATATTCAAGGCTAGATGATTTTTTTAACCGCAGTTATCTTATTGATAATGAGGATTGAAAAAATCTGATAACGCAGAAGATTGAA
>JAJOLG010000018.1 GCA_021129445.1 Candidatus Altimarinota bacterium
GTGTATAATTATTTTTTACAGATGTGATTATGTATTAAATTTTTTAGAAAATTTTATTTAAAAAAATTATTTTTTTTGAAAAATCAAGAAGAAAAATTTTGTTTTTTTAAAAAAACAAAAATGTTAATTAAAATACTTTACAAAAATAAAAAACTATTTTTCCACAAAAAACTCCTGAAAAACAAATTTTATTCAATTCTCCTCAAAAACTTCTGATTCAAAAAATTTTTCAAATTTTTTTGGAATTTCAGGAAAAAATTTATCACATCAAAAATCTCAAAAAACTTTTGTTAAAAATATTTTTTCACAATTTTTGTGATTTATTACAGATTTGTAAATTTCTCATCATCAAATTACAAAAATTTTGTCAATTTTTTTATCTTTTGAAACACTTTGTAAAAAAATTTCAAAATCAGAAAAAATTTTTACCTCATCAGAAAAATTTTTATTTGTTCAAGGGATTTTTTTTCAATCTAAAAAATTTTTTTGCGAACTCAAAATAAAATTTTTTCTTCCTGGAAGCGGTTTAAACCTATCTGGAATTGACTCCCAGGTTTTTCTTCACATCACAACAGCATTTATTTTTCAATTTTCTGCCTCACTTGTAATTTTTTTAAAATTTTTCAAATCAGCTGACAATTTCCATGCCAAATCATTATTTTTTCAAATTCATTTTTTTTCATCTGTTGCAACGATTATTGAAAACTTTTTTTGATTTTTACAATTTTTTAAATAAAATTTTTCTGCTAGCACTTGCCAAACCTTTGATTTAAGCTTACTAGAACAAATCATTATTAAATTATTGATTTTATAATCAATAATTTTTTTATTTATAAAATCTATAATACCTTCTTGTCAAAAAGATTTACCAAGTATTTTTTTTTCAAAAAAAGAAAAAGTCAAAAATTTAGATCTTAAAACACTGTTAAGCTCATAAATTTTATCAAGATGTTTAAAATTTTTATATTTTTTAAATCTTCGCCTATCTAAATAATCACTTTTTAAAATCTCCATAAACCCAATTAAACTGCTACTTCTCCAACAATCCTATCATGGCATTGATAATTCACAAGCTCAAAATCTTCCCACTCCAAATTTTCCAAGTCCTCCAAAGTTTTCACATCTTTTAAAATTTTCAACTCAGGCAAAGGAAATGGCTCTCTTGACAATTGCAAGTCAACTTGCTCAAAATGATTTTTGTAAATATGCGCATCTCAAAAAGTATGAATAAATTCTCACGCCTCATAACCTGTAATTTTTGCGATTAACATCAACAAAATCGAATACGACGCAATATTAAAAGGCACTCATAAAAATGTATCTGCAGACCTTTGATACATTTGCAAATTCAATTTTCAATTTGTCGTATCAACATTAAATTGAAAAAATGCATGACAAGGTGGCAAAAGCATTTGCGCAAATTGTGCGGGACTCCAAGCAGAAACTATCATTCTTCTGTCTGTTGGATTGTTTTTTATCGTTTCAATAACTTTTTTAATTTGATCAATTCAAGTTTTTTTTGCAATTTTTGAAACTCACCCAGGAAATCACCACTCTCTTTCAGAAATATTTTCAATCCAAGCACCTACAATTTTTCATCAAGAAAAATTCCTCCACTGATGCCCATAAACTGGTCCTAAATCTCACCATTTTACAACAAACTCATTATTTTCTGGTAAATTTTTTATTTTTTCAATAAACTTTTTCTTTTCTTCATGCCACTCATCAGAATATTTTGGAAATTTTTCTGCCAAATTATTTTTCTCCAAATAATTTTGAAATGGCCACTCATCCCAAATTTTTACATTTCTGTCAACTAAATATTTTATGTTAGTTTCTCACCTCAAAAGCCAAATCAATTCAACCAAAATTCACCTTAAAAAAGTTTTTTTTGTCGTCACAAGCGGAAATCATTTTTGCAAATCAAATCTCATTTGTGCTCAAAAAACACCCTGAACTCAAATTCAAGTTCTGTCTTCTTTTAAAATTCATTCTTTTTTTATTTTTGAGAGTAAATTTAAATATTCTTTCATAATTTTAAAATTATTTTTTTAAATTAAAAAAATTTTTTTTCTCAAAACAAAATTTTTTTTATAAATAAAAAAACTCTAAAAATAGAGTTTTTAGAGTTTTTTA
>JAJOLG010000020.1:0-1739 GCA_021129445.1 Candidatus Altimarinota bacterium
CCTAATAAAAAAATAGTACCCATTCTCAATAAAACTGATTTACTTTCTACAAAGAGAATAACCGAAATTAAAGTTCAAATTCCAAGTCTAATAACAATTTCAGCAAAAGACAAAACAGGTATCCATGAATTAACCGAAGAGCTTTCAAGTCTAGTTAATACTGGTGCCTTGAGCAATAACCAAACGATTGTTAGCCATGCGCGTCATTTTGAAGCTTTAAATAATGCACAGCAAGCTTTACAAAATGTAAAAAAAGGGCTTTCCATAGATTTAAGTGGTGATTTGTTAGCTATTGATATTCATGAAAGTTTGCGTCAACTAGGAACAATAACTGGTGATTTTGATGTGGACAAAGACCTTTTAGGAAATATTTTTGGGAATTTTTGTATTGGGAAGTAAAAAAGGGTTACTTTTTGTGCTATCCAATGCTGCTTCTAATGATATCACAGGGATATATAAATATGGTTTGCAGCAATCTGGAGAAAAGCAGACAAAGAAGTATCTAAACGAATTGGTGTTATTCTTGAATAGCGGAAGCAGAAATCAAAATTTAGTAAGAGAAGCTTCCATGTTTTCTCAAGAGTTAAAATACGATATTTTTAAAAAACACATTGTTTTTTACCGTATTGTTACTAAAAACAGTATTTTCGTAATAAGAATATTAGGTCGTAGAATCAATTCTATTGAACATATATAAAGCGTTTAGCTTTTGATTTATTCTAGATTTGTATAATTCTAAAAAAACAAAACAAGCTTATCACTTAAATGCGACAACAACTGCGAAGCAATCATGAACCCCAATAAAAACAATAAGAAATAAATGGATAAATGTACGCTTACGAAATATAATATGAAAATAGTTTTCCTTTCAGACACACACCAAAGGCATCACGATGTTGATATTCCAAATGGCGACATACTCATTCATGCAGGAGATTTTTCATCAAGAGGAACTGTCCAAGAAGTAACTGATTTTTTAAATTGGTTTTCTAAACAACCGCATAAGTATAAAATTTTTATAGCTGGAAATCATGATTTTTTCTTTGAACGTGAACGTGAAGAAACAATCCGTAAAATAATTCCTAAAAACCTTATTTACCTAAACGATAGTGGTATCACTATTGAAAATATTAGAATCTGGGGATCGCCAGTACAACCCGAATTTCTAAATTGGGCTTTTAATCGTGAAAGAGGTGAAGAAATTAAAAAACATTGGAATTTAATTCCAAAAGACACCAATTTACTTATCACTCATGGTCCTCCAGAAGGCATACTAGACAAAACTATTCGTGGTAAAAGTGTAGGTTGCTTGGATTTATTAAACCGTGTAAATAACATTCAACCAAAAATTCATGTGTTTGGTCATATTCACGAAGCATATGGTGTTTACAAAACAGCAAACACCACTTTCATCAATGCTAGTATTTTAAATGAACGGTATAGAAATACTAATGATGCTGTTGTGGTGGATTGGTAAAAAATTATACAGAAGTATTTCAAATCACACTTTTACAAAAATATAATTATAGAATTATATATTTGTTTTTTTTATTTTTTATAGTCTAAGTTCTAATTAGAACAGCATTTTATTTAAATAATTCATAGATGCTATACGCCTGGTCTGTTAGTAGCATAGTTATGAACCATTGTTTGAGCATTGTTTTACTGTTTCTTATATTGTCCATATAGGCATACCAGTTCAAATAGTTCTGTAAATATTTAGAACTAACTCCGTTAAA
>JAJOLG010000020.1:1749-1960 GCA_021129445.1 Candidatus Altimarinota bacterium
ATTTTTTTAAATCGCTTATATTTATTATTTCTGGCTAAGTTCTAATTAGAACAGCATTTTGTTTAAATAATTCATAGATGCTATACGCCTGGTCTGTTAGTAGCATAGTTATGAACCATTGTTTGAGCATTGTTTTACTGTTTCTTATATTGTCCATATAGGCATACCAGTTCAAATAGTTCTGTAAATATTTAGAACTAACTCCGTTAAA
>JAJOLG010000075.1 GCA_021129445.1 Candidatus Altimarinota bacterium
GATGAGCATGAGTTTGAAAAACTGTAATTATGCAAGAGCTTATTCACAATATTGCTCAATGACATTGATGATATTCTGTTGTTGCATGAGTTTGAGAAAGAACAAGAGAGTGAAATGATCTTTATCATGAAATGGAAGAATCGTGAGTTATTGATAAAACTGCAATGGTTTTTTGACAAATGAACGAAGCACCTTGACCAAGGGCAAGAGTTGCATTGACTTGATTGACAATGGCTGAGCATTTTAGAGACAGAGAAAAAAGAGATGTTTTGCTTTTTGTAGATAATATTTTTAGATTTACACAAGCTTGATCTGAAATTTCTGCACTTCTTTGAAGAATTCCTTCTGCTGTTTGATATCAACCAACTTTGGCGACAGATATGTGAGCTCTTCAAGAAAGAATTACATCAACAAAAAATTGATCAATTACTTCTGTTCAAGCAGTTTATGTTCCAGCAGATGATCTTACTGACCCTGCACCAGCAGCGACATTTGCACATTTAGATTCAACAATTGTATTAAATAGATCAATTGCAGAACTTTGAATTTATCCAGCTGTTGATCCTTTGGATTCAACTTCTACTGTTTTGACTGCTGATGTTGTTTGAGAAGAACATTACAATATTGCGAGAGAAGTTCAAAGAATTCTTCAAAAATATAAAGAATTACAAGATATTATTGCAATTCTTTGAATGGATGAGCTTTCTGATGAAGACAAAATTACTGTAAACAGAGCGAGAAAAATTCAAAAATTTTTATCTCAACCATTTTTTGTTGCAGAACAATTTACATGAGTAAAATGAGTTTATGCAAAAGCGTCAGAAACTGTTGCATGATTCAAGAAAATTATTGATTGAGAAGTAGATCATATTCCAGAATGAATGTTTATGTATCAAGAAAATATGGATGCAGTAATTGCAAAATATGAAAAATCTTTGGAAGAAGAGAAAAAATAATTAAATAATTCTAAAAAAATTTTTCTTTAATTAGAAAAAATTTTTTGATATTAAAAAAAATAAGAAAATTTTTTTTAAAAAAATTTTTTACAATAATCAAAATATTTTATGAAATTAGAAATATTATCATTTGAATGAAATGTATTTTCATCAGATTCAGTAAATCAAGTTTATTCAGAAACAAAAGCAGGTGCGATAACAATTTTAGAATGACATGCATCTTTGCTTGTTTCTTTGTTGCCATCTGTGATTGAAGTAAAATATTTGAAAAACTGAGAAGAAAAAATTGAAAATTTTGCAGTTTGATGATGAGTTTTAGAAGTATCAAATGATAAAATTAAAATTCTTGTTGATATGCTGATTACCGTTGAAAAAGCAGATAAAGAAAGAGCTCAAAAAGCAAAAGATGATGCAGAAAAATTGATGGAAAAATATAAAAATGCAAAAGATAAAATTTGAATGGAAGAGTTTATTAAGGCAGAAGATATCGTTTTGAAGTCAATTGCAGAGATGAAATTGAAATAAAAATTTTTTACATTTTTTAAAAATCTCAGAAAATTTTTCTGAGGTTTTTTATTAAAAAAAAATTCTTTTTTTATCTTGTAAATTCTTTTTTTAGAAAAATAAATAAAAAAAAGTATAATTATTAAAAAAACAAATAATTTTTTATATATGAAAAAAATTTTAATTTCAATTTTATTTATTTTATTTTGATTTTGATCAGTAAATGCTTTTACGATTAATTCTTGATGAGATGATTGACAAGATGTGGTTGTAGATTGAGAAGCACAAGATGTGCAATGACAATGAAATAATTATTGACAATGTACAGAAGAAGTTCAAGAAAATTGTGCTTATTGAAATTTAATTTGTGAA
>JAJOLG010000013.1 GCA_021129445.1 Candidatus Altimarinota bacterium
CAGTTATCTTATTGATAATGAGGATTGAAAAAATCTGATAACGCAGAAGATTGAAATAGAATGAGTTTTATTCTTCTCTTTTATCAATTTTGCAACGGTCTTATCTTGTGTCTATTTAGTCTTTGCTCTATTTAGCCCCCATTTTTTATAAAACCCGTAGGATTAATAACATTTGATGGGAAACAAATTACACAAACAACAATCTTTAATGCTCATTTTTAACCAAATATCCAACCATGGCATTGTAGCTATCAATGCCCTCTTTTTGGCTGTTGGCTTTTAGAAATAGGTCGTAAAACTTTTTAAAATAAGGTTCAAAAGGGTTTTGGTAACTGTCCCAAAAATCACGATTTTGTTGTATGTTTCTTTGGATGCCTACATGTAACTTATCGTAATATTCCCTGTATAGCTCTTTGTCGTGTTGAACTATGGCGTATAATAAGTGCTGTACGGCTAATAATTCACCAGAGTAACGAAAAAAAGCATCTTCACTGGTAATACAAGCTAGGTAACCTATATAGTTTGCTTCGTCCTCCGAAGCATACCCTAATTGGTGTGCCATTTCATGACAGGTGGTGGCAGGAAAATTTGATTTTGGAATTTCTCTGTTTACCTGAGCCTCTCCCGTAAACGGATTCAAATAGCCAGAAAAACCCATATAACTCAATGGTTTGCTCATCAAGGAACCTTTAATAGATCTTGTTTTAAAGTGCAAGGCAACACTATCAATCTTTAAGTTTTTATAATGAGCACTAGCCATTCTGAAAATAGCCGTTCTTTTATAGGGTACAACAATAGCAACAGAATCATTTTCTTCAATTAGATGATGTATGTTGTTCAGTTTATCTATATGATTTTGTGTTGTTTGGAGTAATTCCTCCTGTGTAAACTCCAATGAGTTTAGATCTAAGCGTTCATAGAAAGGCAATCTATAATAGTTTAAACCCCAAAACAAATGAAAAACAAAAAACACAATTGAGATAAATGCACCCAATGCATAGATATGTTCTAACAAAGGATATAATCTCGTTTGAAATAAATACCAAAGCCACTTTAAAACAATGAAAACAAATAATAGATACAACAAATCACCTACAGAAATAGGAATCCATCCCAATAATTTTCTTAATAATCGGGAGATAAAAGGGTACAAGCCATTTGAATAATACTTTTCCACCCATTCAGGATGACGCGAAATTAAAACAATAAATAGCATCTGTATAATAAGAAAAGTGCTGAGAACTTTGTTGACAATATAATTATTCATTTGGTTGTTACTATAGGAATTTGCAAATTACGAATAATTATTTGTTTGAGATATTTAAATTAGCAGTTGTCAATATGCAGTTGGCAGTTCTCGGTACAATTTGTATCGAGAACTGTATCGATAACCGACCCTTCAACAAGCTCAGGGCAGGCAGCTGATAACCAGCAACCAACTAACACCTATTAACAATTTAATCAATTTATCAACAGCCTATATAAACAAGTTGTGAAAAAGTAAAAATGAGATAAAACGATTAAAACCCAAAACGAAATAGTACATTTGCCCCATGAAAAACATCAAAACTCAAAACCAAGCTTTTAAGAAAAAAGGAACTATTGTTTCGCTCGAAAAAGGGAAATTGCCACCACAAGCCATTGATTTAGAAGAGGCTGTTTTAGGGGCTATGATGATAGATAAAGAGGCAATTGATACGGTTATCGATATTTTGCATGCCGAGGTTTTTTACAAAGAACAACACACACTTATTTACAATGCATTGTTCCAGTT
>JAJOLG010000064.1 GCA_021129445.1 Candidatus Altimarinota bacterium
AAACAATATGTCAAAACTAACAAAACAAACCACAGATTTTTCAAAATGGTATCTTGAACTAATTGATTTAGCAGAGCTTGCAGATTACACTGCAACAAAATGAGCAATGGTTATCAAACCGTACTGATACAGAATTTGGGAATTAATGAAAGAAAATTTAGATAAAAGAATTAAGCAAAAATGAGTGGAAAACACAGCATTTCCAACCTTAATTCCTGAAAGTTTTATTACAAAAGAAGCGGAGCATATCGAATGATTTGCACCTGAGCTTTTGACAATTACAAAAGTTTGAGAAAAAGAACTTGATGAGCCTTATGTTTTGAGGCCAACTTCGGAAACTATAATGTATGATACTTTTTCAAAATGGATTGAATCTTACAGAGATTTGCCTTTAAAAATCAATCAGTGGGCGAATATTTTTAGATGGGAAAAGAGAACAAGGCCATTTTTAAGAACCTCTGAATTTTTTTGGCAAGAGGGGCATACTGTTCACGAAACTGAGCAAGAAGCTGATGAAATGACAATTGAAGCCTTGGAAATGTATGATGATTTTGCGAAAGAAACGATGGCAATGGTTTGAGTAAAATGAAGAAAAACAGAAGCTGAAAAATTTGCCTGAGCAAAATATACAACAACAATTGAAATGATTGCAAGAGACTGAAAAGCAATTCAGTCTTGTACTTCTCATCAGCTTTGACAAGGTTTTGCAAAATCTTTTTGAATAAAGTTTGTTGATAAAAATGAAAAAATGCAAACTCCGTGGCAAACATCTTGGGGGCTTTCTACAAGGATGCTTTGAGCGATGATTGTTTGTCATTGAGACGATAAATGACTTCGTCTTCCACCAAAAATTGCACCTTATCAAGTTGTAATTATCCCAATTTGAAAAGATGATAAAATTTTTGATGAAGCAAAAAAAATTGATTCTGAATTGAAAAATTTGTGAATTAGAACAAAAATTGATGCAAGACAAAAATCTCCATGATTTAGAATTGCAGAATGGGAGGTAAAATGAGCACCAATTAGAATTGAAATGTGAATGAGGGATTTGGAAAATAATCAATTGACACTTGCGAGAAGAGATACTGATGAAAAATTTACAATAAAAATTGATGAATTGTCAAAAATTTCTGAAATTTTAGAAGAAATTCATAATTGACTTTTGACTCAACATGAGGAATTTTTAGCACAAAATACAAGAGAAGTTTTTGATTACGATACTTTTAAAGAAATTATTGAAAATAAAAATCAAGAATATTGAAAAGTTTGATGATGATTTGTAAAGGCTTGATGGTGTTGAAATGAAGAATGTGAGGAGAAAATTCAATCAGAAACAAAGGCAAGTTCAAGATGTATTCCGTTTTCTGATGAAAATCGTGCTCCGTGAGATTGTGTTTATTGTTGAAAACCTGCGGAAAAAATTGTTGTTTTTGCGAAGGCTTATTAAAAAAATCGTGAAAAATAAAAATATTTTTCACGATTATTAACAATGGTCTAGTGAAGTTTAACGCTTCATTTTTCAATATTTAAATCTTTCCCAATTAATTTCTTCCGGGAAAGCTAAATCTAATAATTCTTTA
>JAJOLG010000071.1 GCA_021129445.1 Candidatus Altimarinota bacterium
AACAAAGACACGATAAATCTACATGTAGGAGCTTCGCAATTAGCTATATACCTACCTTTGTTAAAGGGAAAGAAAGTAGCCGTTGTAGGGAATCAGACAAGTATCATTGTGCATCCAAAAATTAGAATAAAGACTAAAAGTAAGAAAACACACACACATTTAATAGATACTTTGTTAGCTTTGGATGTGAACATAGTCAAAGTTTTTACTCCAGAACACGGTTTTAGAGGGAAAGCAGATGCGGGTGAAAAGGTTTTGGACGGCTTTGATATCACAACAGGCTTGCCTATGATTTCTTTATACGGAAGTAATAAGAAGCCTTCTGCAAATCAATTAAAGGATGTTGATTTATTGCTTTTTGATTTGCAAGATGTAGGCGTACGCTTTTATACCTACCTTTCCACCTTACATTATGTTATGGAGGCCGCTGCAGAAAATAAAATTCCTTTGGTTGTCTTAGATCGCCCGAATCCCAATGCACATTATGTAGATGGTCCTATTCTAGAAAAGAAACACAAATCATTTGTCGGCTTGCATCCCGTACCTATTGTTTATGGAATGACAATTGGCGAATACGCAAAAATGATTAATGGAGAAGGCTGGTTACGAAATGGAATACAATGTGATTTGACTGTTGTTAAAAATAAAAATTACACCCATAATACAAGCTACACTTTACCTGTAAAACCTTCGCCCAACTTACCCAATGTCAAATCTATAGAACTCTACCCAAGTTTGTGTTTTTTTGAAGGAACAACAATTAGTTGTGGGCGAGGAACTTCTATGCAATTTCAAATATTTGGACATCCAGATTTGCCAAAGAAATATTTTCCCTTTAACTTTACGCCACAACCCAACGAAGGAGCAAAGCACCCCAAACATCAAGGAAATCTTTGTTATGGATTAGATTTAAGAGAGACAAGAGTACATAAAATAAACTTACAGTGGTTGCTAGATGCCTATACATATTACCCTAAAGATAAAGAGTTCTTTAATCCTTTTTTTGCTAAGTTAGCAGGCACTGAAGTATTGCAAAATCAAATAGAACTAGGCTATACACAGAGAGATATTCGAAAAGGATGGGTAAAACCTTTGATAGAATTTAAAAAAATAAGGGCAAAATACTTGTTGTATGACTAGGATGTTTATTTTTGCTGACTGAATAATTGTTTAAACGTTTTGTTGATAATTCAACATTCAACATTCAAACTCTTAGTGAACTAAATAGACTAAACCGACTAAATAGACTAAATCGACTAAATAGACTTAGGACTGAATAGACATCCACCAACATTCAAAATTCAACTTTTAACATTTAACTTTCAACTTTCAACTTTTAACTTTCAACTAACAACATGACCATAGATAAAATAATAGCCGTAAGTGGCAAACCAGGATTATATGAACTGATTTCTGGAGGGAAAAAAAACATCATTGTACAATCATTATTAGATGGAAAACGTTTTCCAATTGCCGCTATAACTAATATTAGTACGCTAGATAGCATTGCAATTTACACACATAC